>CAYYSM010000372.1:0-682 GCA_964474225.1 uncultured Hyphomicrobiaceae bacterium | reverse complement strand
TTTCACCCAAGCAACACTGCACCGAGACCCGCGCCTCGATAATGTCAAGATCGAGCGGGCCAGCATTATTGGGCCTATCTGGTGCGAGCTTGGCGATAGAGAAAAGCCTTGGAAGCTGCTCGGCATCTGGACCATCCGCCGCCGGATCGACCGTGACGCGCCGGCGAAGTTCCGCGAACTGAAGCGCTTCGCGATCCAGGGCGAGGACCACCGCAGCGAGCTGCAGTTCCACGCGCACGAAATCCGGACCGCGCGCTTCGTCGATGACTGGTTCTGGCACCCGCGTTTCTGGTTCGGCGTCGGCTATGAGCTTTTCTCGAATTTCGGCCGCTCGATCATCCGCCCGGTGATCGCGTGGGGCGTGCTGGTCACCGTCTTCGCCGCGATCTATCTCGGCATCAGCGCCGAGATGAACGGCCGCGCGCCGGATTACGCCTCCCTCACACCTCACGGCGGCACACAGTCCTGCCTCTCCGTGCCCGCCGATGCCCCGGCCAACATCCGCACCGCGCAACGCCAGATCGCCGCGACCACCAATGCCAGCGCCGAAGCCTGGTCGCTCGCGCTGAAAAACGGCTTCGTCTTCATCGACTGGGACCGCGCGGAAGCCGCCCGGCGCACCTATGGCTGCCTGTTCGGCCTGACCAGCGACGGCGGCAACACCTATCCGGTGGTGCCGCGC
>CAYYSM010000371.1:0-2703 GCA_964474225.1 uncultured Hyphomicrobiaceae bacterium | reverse complement strand
CGGCGTCGCCTCCAGGTTGACCTTGATGGCGACCGGCGCGCCGAAGCGCAGGTCAACGGCGCGGTAGACGGCACCCATCCCACCCTGTCCGAGCAATGCTTCGATGCGGTAGCGGTTTTCGAGGGTTTGTCCGATGGTGATTGGCACAGAGTGTCTTTATTCCTCTCACATTGCAATGCTTGATGATATCACAACTCTATCTACCGGACAACGATTCGTTGATAGTAATCAACTTGTTTTCAAGCGTTTGTATATAATCGTCAAACTCATAGGAGATCGTTTTTCGATCAGGATGTGCGTTTTCAAGTCTTAAGAGATGTAACAACCGATTCAAACTGTTTGATGTCTCATCGTCATCCACAAAAAACGGTATAACTCTGCCCAAATCGCTGCATAGCCTATCGCGTTTCTCCTGCCACTCTTTCTCATCCCTTTTTGCATTGGCGGTCTGCAAAACACACACCATTGCCTGTTTCTTTTCTAAAATCTCTCGGAGTGCATCTCGCTTCTCTTGTTGATACTGATATCTCTCTTTTTTACGGAATATCCGGTATTCCAAATAGTGTACCAGACATGCACTTATCACGCCCGCTAACAACGCTAAAACGAAATTGATCAAGAGTTCATACAATTTGATAACCATGCTAACTCCTTTTGGCTCTACGCGGATTCGAGGGGTAAAAAAGTCTATGAATCGAATAGCGGCCTTGGTCATCGTTTCGGTCGGCTACGCTCTCAGCCCTCGTCCCGAGGGCGGGTTTTCGGGGCAAATCTCGCCTGAAACGCCCCCGGAAGAGGGGTTAGCGCTAGACGAAATAGGCAAGTAGCCAAAACGATGACGTAGCCCGAATAGCCTTCTGCACCCTCTATATCTAGCGGGTATCAATGTTTTACAACCAGATATGGGGAGTAACTAAAGCGATCCCAACATTTGTCGCTTTCTACCCCTCGAATCCGCGTAGACCCCTCCTTTTGTGCCTCCTAATCAGAAAAATGGAGAGCCAGATTAAGCTCATACCAATGGTAGTCATACCTAACCATAAACAGCCTCACCACAGGCTCAGTAAAAACATTCATTCATCGGGCATCGCGGTCAATCTTGGCCAATATTGTACCCGCGTAGAAACCGCACTCCTCGTCTGCACTTCCCATCCACGGCACCCATCCAGTCACTGTAAGAATAACTATGACATTATCGCGTCTGAATCCATAGACATACTTAGTCATAGACATTTTTGGAAGCTCTGAGATACCAGTCTCCATGGAGATCGCGATTTCTTGTACTGAAACCTCGTCAGCAAAGTTGGCTACTGATGACTGATGAACAGACGAAACCCAGCCTAAATTAGATTTTGCCATATCTGCCCAATTCCTTGCATAAGCTCTCACCATTTTGGAGACTTGCCCCTCCGCTTCGCCTCTTGTCTCAAACACAAATACCATACTACAAACATTGCTGATCGGGTCGTTGACCCGCCCTGTTATAAAGTCAGCCACCTGGTCAAAGTCCATATCCTCAAAAAGAGTGTTCTGGAATTGGGTCGAATAACCATCTAACCCATCCAGGCTCACTACTGGGTTACTAGGGACAATCTCGTAGTAAGAAGGCATATCCTCAATCCTAAGAACGTAGTCATCGGCATATCTTGGAACTTGAGTGGGCAGCAGTGTAAGTGTCGGCGGCTGTGTAGAAGTAGTAGGCGATGGCATTAAAGTCGTATCCGCACTAGAAGGTGTAGGCATTGCATTCGCGGTGACGGGGGATGCTGATCCCGATGGCAATAGTCCACTATTGATTGCCCACCAAACACCGATGATGCCGATGCACACAAGCGCCAGTGCCGCGCTTCCAAAACCAAGCATCAAACTTGTCTGTCGCGTAGACAGCTTCACGTTCTTGTGCTTGGATGAAGGTGCATCAGCTTTTGCCAACACATCCAGCCGCTTGAGTCCTTCAACGGCATTTTTGTTGTCAGGATTGATCGCCAGCACCCGCTCGAAGCACTCACGTTTGACATCCCGATCAGTGACACAGCGACACATCCACAACCAGGCCGCTTCGTTGTCCTCCTCACGCTCGATGACCTCGATCAGCAACTGCTTGCCTCGCTCCTTATCGCCACTCTTGATGGCAGCGACCGCCTTTTGGAGTAATCTAGCGATCTCTTCATCCGCACCACCGTCATCTCCCTCAGCCGGACGAGGCCGCCCAGCGTAAGTCGCGCCAGCCGGGCCGGGGGGCGAACTCCGTTGCAGCGTCTCAAGTCCACGCTGCGCAAGGTCATTATTTGGATTGATCGCCAACACGTTCTCCAAACAGACGCGCCGGTCCTCGTCCGTGTCCACCGCGCCACTCAGCCACAGCCAGCCCAGTTCGTGACGCGGCTCCTGCTCCACGAGCTGGGCGAGCAGCCCGCGCGCCTCCGCCTTGCGCCCCGCCTTGAGGGCCGCGATACCCCGATTCAGCAAATCTTCAGTCATCGTCTACATCCTTGCAGAACTGCGCCCTGCACGAAAAACAACGCGCACAAAAACAAAAAGGCATACGCGGCGGCGTATGCCAAAGGAGAATCCGGAATAACGAACCACTCGAACACGAGCAACGTCTCAACGACGCCCAACAGGACCCCCAATCCAATTAGAAGCGCCAGCCTGACCGCGCGCTCCTCTATTCGCTTTGCTTTTGTCTTCTTACGTGGTCTC
>CAYYSM010000370.1:0-2708 GCA_964474225.1 uncultured Hyphomicrobiaceae bacterium | reverse complement strand
ACCGCCGAGTTGCACAGCGGGCAGTAGGTCACCGCGACCGGCTCCCCGCCTACCGTATCGTTGACGATCTCGTGCCAGATCAGGATGCGCAGCGGATAAGCGCGCGCATCGCCGTTGATCTCCAGGCCAATGACCGGCTCGTTCGGCTTCACCTCGGTCTCGTCCGCCACCGGCTGGAACTGCGGTTCGTCGATCGATGGGATGCCGTCTTTCGGCGGGCCGCCCGACATGATCTCGTTCCATTCGATCGAGTGCCTGGAGAAATCCGTTTCGGCCCAGCCCTGGCGCTCCCAGACGCTGGGGTTCGCGGCGGCGGTTGTGGCGGTGAAGGCGGCGATGAGGAAGGCGGCGATGGCGCGCATGGGCGGCTCCCTAGCTTGACGGCTGCGAGAGGTAGTAATCGAGGAGTGCGCGGGCCTCGTCCGAGCGCCAGTCCACCGCGCCCTGGATGTAGCCCATTACCGCGCCGGACTTGCCGATGACGAAGGTGGTCGGCATGCCGAACAGCGCGAAGGGCGCGTCAGAGCCCTTGGGCGGATTGATCGCGCCGACGCGCTGCTCCGGGTCGGTGTAGATTTCAAGGGTCTCCAAGCCGAGCCGCTGATAAAACGGGATGACCTTGTTGCGCCCGGCCTGATCCAGCGAAATCGCCACGACCGCGAAGGGCTGGTCGGCCATGTCGCGCGCGAGTTCATCGAGCCACGGCATCTCGACGACGCAAGGCGCGCACCATGTCGCCCAGAAGTTGAGCAGCACGACCTTGCCGCGGAAGTCGGAAAGCGTGACCTCCTCGCCCATCCCGTTCTCGAAGGGGATCGGCGCGGGGACTTCGGCCGGCTGCATGACCGTGAACTGGCCGCTGTGGCCAACGAGCGGCGGCGGATCGTTCTCGGCCGCGGCGAGCGAGGTCGCGGCGAGCAGCGATGCGCTCAGCAGGGCGGCGGCAAGCCAAAGGGCGTGGCGAAAGGGTGCGGGCATTCAGGTCTCCCAAAACGTCTCGGGAGAATTCTCCTTGCTCCGGCCGCTCCGGGCAAATCAGCTTGTGGTGAGATTCGCGTGAACAGGCGTCAGAAGATGCCCGCCTCCAGCCCGGCGGCTATCGCCTGGCCCAGCGCCTCGCACTGCTCCAGGAAGGCGTCGTCCCACGCGCCGCGGCAGATCATCGGCTCCTGAACCGCGCGCCAGCGCAGCCCGGTCGTGATGCTCTCCACCGCGCGGCGCGTGCCGGTGCCGTCCTGCCCGGCGCGGATGTAAAGCGCGTAGGCCAGGCCCTCGGTCTCTTCCAGGCAGGGGTAATAGCAGCGGTCGAAGAAGTCCTTCAGCGCGCCGCTCATGTAGCCGAGATTTTCCGTCGTGCCGAGGATCAGCGCGCCGGCGGATTTCACGTCGTCCGGGCCGGTGTCGAACGGGCTGAGGGCGAGCGCATCCACGCCCTCGATGTCCTCGCTCGTTGCGCCGCGCAAGACGGCGTCGAGCATCCGCTTGGTGTTCGGCGAGGGGGCGTGCGCGACGATCAGAAGCCGTTTCATGGCTTCAGACTGCACGCCCGCCCGCGCGGTTTCAAGCCCGGGTATAGAGCCTGTTCAGTGGTTTGGATCTCATTGAACAGGCTCTAAGTTCTTGTTTTGTCGCACTTTCGGACGCAAAACCGGATTCCACTTTTGCTGAAAGTGCTTTAGCGCCGCATCCGCCCGAAAATCCAGTCGAGTGAGACGATGCCCGGCCCGCGAATGACGAGATAGAGCAGCGGGAACGCCCACATCAGCCGCTGATCGGCGATCGGCGCGTTCGGCAGCCGGTCGAAGAATGCGCCGATGGTCTGCGCGTCGACCTGATGGGCGGTGATGTCGACATAGGTCATCACGGCGATGAAGACGAGCATGCCCAACGCCGCCGCGCGTGTGAACAGCCCCACGACGATCAGGATCGGCAGGATGAACTCGCCATAGGTGCCTGCCCACACGATGAGACCATAAGGAAAAAATTCGATCTGCGAGATATTGTAGCCAACCGATTCCGTGAGTTCTGGCAAGATCTGTGCATAGGCGCCGGTGGACGGGATCAGCGAGCCGGGAAAACCCGATCCGACCTTGGTGAGCGCCGAGTTGAGGAAATAGAACAGCAACACGCTGGCGAAGATGAGACGCGCCGCCAGCCCCAGAAACCAGTCTTCGAGCAGACGCTGAAGACCCCAGAAGATCGTATTGTACAAACTGACTAAGGCAGACATGATTTCCCCCGTGAATCAGCGGCGCCGCCGGCCGGCATCGCTTTAAAATAGATTAAATTTGATACCCCACCATGACACCGGCGTCGATCAGCCCGGCGATATTCCCAGCAAGGTCGAAGCGCTCGTCCGCCGCCGCTGCGCGCTCTGCCGCCGCGCCCAGCGTTTGGGCGTCGCCGAGCGCGCCGATGAACGCCGCTGCGCCGGGCGGCAGCCGCCGGACCTCGACCGTCATTTCGGGCCGGGCGATCATCGCGTCCTGTGGCTCGGCGCTGACAGGGCGGACCTCCTCATCGAATGTGTTGGTCTCCCAGATCGACACGATCGGGTAGGGCGACGAAACGACCGTCAGCGACGGGTGGAGCGTCAACATGAGCGCGGCGACCTGTTCGCCTGGCACGCCCGCGAAATCCTCCGCGCCCAGCAGCGTGGCGTCGGCGGCGTGATAGGCGGTGTGCCGCGCCCATTCCAGCCGCGCGAT
>CAYYSM010000369.1:0-2729 GCA_964474225.1 uncultured Hyphomicrobiaceae bacterium | reverse complement strand
ACTCCGGCGTCGCGGTCGCCCAGGTCGTCCGCCTCGACATTGCCGGCGGCGAGCAGCGCACCGTCACCCTCGACGACGATCGCGTCGGCGAGGCGTACCGATGCAAAGCCCGCAAGGGCAAGCCCGAGGCCCGCGGCAAGAAGGGCCGCGTCGAGCAGCGTCCAGCGCCGAAGCGTCCCGCAGGCGAGGAACGCCGCGCGCGCTCCAAACTGACTCTCGCCAATGCGCTCGACGACGAGCACCGCGAGCGCAGTCTGGCGTCTCTGCGTCGCCAGCGCGAGCGCCAGAAGAAGCAGGCTGCAGCAGCGCGCGAGGAAGGCAGGAAGATCAAGCGTGAGGTGCAGATCCCCGAGGCGATCACCATTCAGGAACTGGCCAACCGCATGACCGAGCGTGCGGTGGACGTCATCAAGTTCCTGATGAAGCAAGGCCAGATGCACAAGATCAACGATGTGATTGAGGCTGATCTGGCCGAGCTGATCGTCATGGAATTCGGCCATACGCCGAAGCGCGTGTCGGAGGCGGATGTGGAAGACGGTTTCCTCGGCGGCGAGGATCGCGAGGAGGACCTGCAGCCGCGCGCGCCGGTGGTCACGGTCATGGGCCATGTGGACCACGGCAAGACCTCGCTGCTCGACGCGCTGCGCAAGGCCAACGTGGTCGCTGGCGAGGCCGGCGGAATCACGCAGCATATCGGCGCTTATCAGGTAGAGACCGACGACGGCCGGCCCGTGACCTTCATTGACACGCCGGGCCACGCCGCATTCACCTCAATGCGTGCGCGTGGCGCGAAGGCCACCGACGTGGTCGTGCTGGTCGTGGCGGCAGATGACGGCGTCATGCCGCAGACCATCGAAGCCATCGACCATGCCAAGGCCGCCGGGGTGCCGATCGTCGTGGCGATCAACAAGATCGACAAGCCGGACGCTGACCCGAACCGCGTGCGCACCGAACTGCTGCAGCACGAGGTGATCGTGGAGAGCATGTCGGGCGAGACGCTGGAGGTGGAGGTCTCCGCGCTCAAACGCATGAACCTCGACAAGCTGCTTGAGGCAATCCAGCTCCAGGCCGAGCTGCTCGAACTGCATGCCAACCCGCAGCGCCCGGCCGAAGGCGTCGTGATCGAAGCGAAGCTCGAACGCGGACGCGGACCGGTGGCGACCGTTCTCGTGCAGCGGGGCACGCTCAAGGTCGGACAGGTGGTGGTCGCCGGCCGCGCCTGGGGCAAGGTGCGGGCGCTCATCAATGACCGCGGCGACAACACGGTTGAGGCCGGCCCGTCTCAGCCTGTCGAAATCCTCGGCCTCGACAGCGCGCCCGAGGCGGGCGACCAGTTCGCGGTCGTCGAGAACGAGGCCCGCGCCCGCGAAATCACCGACTACCGACAGCGCAAGCTGCGTGAGGTGAAGGCGGCCGGCGCGGGCACGCGCGGCTCGCTCGAAAAGATGATGAGCCAGCTCGGCGAGGAAGGGGCCAAGGAGTTCCCGCTCATCATCAAGGGCGACGTGCAGGGCTCGGTCGAGGCGATCACCGCCGCGCTTGAGAAGCTCGGCACCGAGGAGGTCGAAGCGCGCGTCGTCCATGCGGGCGTTGGCGGCGTGACCGAATCCGACGTGACGCTGGCCAAGGCCTCAGGCGCCGCGGTGGTCGGCTTCAACGTCCGCGCCAACACGCAGGCCCGCCAGGCCGCGCGGCAGGAAGGCATCGAGATCCGCTACTACAACGTGATCTATGACCTGGTGGACGACATCAAGGCGGCGATGTCCGGACTGCTGGAGCCGACCCTGCGCGAGACCTTCCTCGGCAACGCGGAAATCCTGGAGGTGTTCAACATCACCAAGGTCGGCAAGGTCGCCGGCTGCCGTGTTACCGAGGGCAAGGTGGAGCGCGGCGCGGGTGTGCGCCTGATCCGCGACAACGTCGTCATCCATGAGGGCAAGCTTTCCACGCTCAAGCGCTTCAAGGACGAGGTTAAAGAGGTCCAGGTCGGCCAGGAATGCGGCATGTCCTTCGAGAACTATCAGGACATCCGCAAGGGCGACATCATCGAGTGCTACCGCGTCGAGAAGGTGGAGCGCTCGCTGTAAGGGCACGCGCGCCATTCGTGCGGATAGCCGGCGGCCCGCAAACTGCCTCACAAGATAAGAGGTCCTGACATGGGCAAGCAGCGATCAGCGCGCGGCCCCTCCCAGCGCCAGCTTCGCGTGGGGGAGATGCTGCGGCACACGCTGGCAGACATCCTGCTGCGCGGCGAAATCGCCGACCCGGAACTGGACGCGCTGCGCATCACGATCTCGCAAGTCGCGCCGAGCCCGGACATGCGAAGCGCCACCGTCTATGTGCAGACGGCGCAAGAGCAGCGCGACAAGGCTCTGGAGGTTCTGGCCCGCCACAAGAAATTCCTGCGCGGCGAACTTGGCCGGCGCATCGAACTGAAATACATCCCCGAACTGCGCTTCGCAGCGGACACATCGATTGACACAGGCGAGCGGATCGACGCAATTCTGCGCTCTCCCGAGGTTACGCGCGACCTGGATTAGGGCGGCCCAACGGATAATCGCGAGACATTTGCAAAGCTCATGGCGTCAAAACCGATACAGGGCGGATCACGGAGCAAGCGCGCGGCGGTCAACGGCTGGCTGGTGTTGAACAAGCCGATCGGACTGACCTCGGTCGCGGCGCTCAACAAGGTCAAGCGGCTGTTCAACGCGCGCAAGGCCGGCCACGCC
>CAYYSM010000368.1:0-2736 GCA_964474225.1 uncultured Hyphomicrobiaceae bacterium | reverse complement strand
ACCATGACCGTGGTCAGATGCGCGGCATTGATGTAGAAAGCCGATTTCGAGCTGGCCAGCGAAACCAGCCCCGCGCCCATGCGCAGCGCCGCGCGCGCCCCGAGACGGGCCGCGCCGGTGCGCTCCATCTCGCCGGAGACGACAACCGCGTGACCGCGATCATATTTGTGGCCGGTCAGCTTCAGGCGCGGATAGTATTTCAGCCAGAGTTCCGGCTGATCCGAGAAGGCGCGCGGCCCGACATCCTTCATCACCGAAGCGGGGATGCCGATGTCCACCGTCGTCACGTCGCCGCAATAGGTGCGGCCGGGATAGAGGACCTGGCCGGTCTTGCGGCGATAGAACGAGACCGTGCTGACCGCGCGGAACGCCGTGCCGTGGATTTGTCCAGAGGTCGCGTCCACGCCGGTCGGCATGTCCACGGCCACCACCGGCAGGTTCCGGCGCGTGACGTCCTCAATCATCTGGGCGGGCACATCGCGTACCTCATCCCGCAGACCGGTGCCAAAGATGGCGTCGACGATGAGCTGCGCGCCGTCCAGGCAGTCCGGCGTCATCGGCTCGATACTCTCGTCCCAGCGTTTGGCCATCTCCTGCGCTTCGGCGGGCAGCTTGTGCTTGTCGCCCAGCAGCGCCAGCCGGATGTGATAGCCGCGCTCGCGCAGACGGCGCGCGGCGACGAAGCCGTCCCCGCCGTTGCGTCCCGGACCGCAGAGCACGACCACCTTGCTGCCGCGCGCGAAGCGCTTGACCACATCCTCCGCGACGCCGTTGCCCGCGTTTTCCATCAGGATGAGGTTCGACGTGCCGTTCTCCATGGCGAGCTGTTCGGCACGGATCATCTCTTCGGTGGTCAATAACTCAAGCACTTGTCAGCCCATGCGCTATCCGGAAAACGTCGAGAGGAGCGCCTGCGCCGGCGGCGATCTGCCGGGGGACAGACCGATGGGCAGGCAGGACCAGCGAGACGCAGCGCCGCGCCCGGACAGCCCCGCTTGAGGCGGTGAGCCAATCCGTCACAGGCCGCGCGAGGCACATTAGGATCAATACATTTCCACCGCAACATCTAAAGAAGAGGCCTGCACGCCCAGCGCGCATCGCGCCGGATTCACCCGCAGACAAGACAATTCTGCCTATCAAATAATCAATTCGCCTTTTTGGTAGGCAAATATCTCGGCCCGCGCAGGGCGCGTGCGCGATTTGCGCCTCAGAAAGCGGCAATCCGCGTTTTTGGCACGGCTCATGCTTACCAAAAGCGCAGAAAGGCGCAGCGCAGCGGTGCCGCGCGGCAGCGCCCTCAAGACTCACGCGGAAGGACTCCAGGGACATGAAGAAGATCGAGGCCATCATCAAGCCGTTCAAACTCGACGAGGTGAAGGAAGCGCTGCAGGAGATGGGGCTGCAAGGCATCACTGTGACCGAGGCCAAGGGCTTCGGCCGTCAGAAGGGGCACACGGAACTGTATCGCGGGGCCGAATACGTGGTCGACTTCCTCCCAAAGGTGAAGGTGGAACTGGTGCTGCCAGACGAGATGCTCGACAAGGCGCTGGAGACGATCCAGAACGCCGCGCGCACCGGGCGCATTGGCGACGGCAAGATATTTGTGACCACGATCGAGGACGCGGTCCGCATCCGCACCGGAGAGACCGGAACGGACGCGCTGTAGAACCGCCCGAGGCTCACACACGCAAGCAGGACATATCGGAATACCGGTCGCGCTGGCGCGGCGGTTATCCCCCTAGGGCCAACCCACGTCATGAGAAGCAAAAGGGAGTGTCATGGCAGATCAAAATGAAGTTTTGAGACGGATCAAGGACGAAGGCGTGAAGTTCGTCGATCTGCGTTTTTCCGACCCGCGCGGCAAGATGCAACACGTCACGATGGATGTCGCGGCGTTTGACGAGGATTCCTTCACCGACGGCATCATGTTCGACGGCTCGTCGATCGCTGGCTGGAAGGACATTTCGCAGTCCGACATGCAGCTGCTGCCGGATGCGGGCTCGGCCTATATCGACCCGTTCTTTGCTCAGTCCACAATGGTGATGTTCTGCGACATCTTCGAGCCGACCACCGGCGAGCGCTATGAGCGTGACGCGCGCGGCACCGCCCGGAAGGCCGAGGCCTATCTTCAGCAGACCGGCATCGGCGACAAGGCGTTCTTCGGCCCGGAGCCGGAGTTCTTCATCTTCGATGACGTGCGCTTTTCCGCGGACCCGTATAACTGTGGCTTCAAGCTGGACAGCATGGAGCTGCCGTCGAACACGGACACCGACTACGAGATGGGCAACCTCGCCCACCGTCCGCGCACCAAGGGCGGCTATTTCCCGGTCCCGCCGGTGGACAGCGCACAGGACATCCGCTCGGAAATGCTGAGCGTGCTGGCCGACATGGGCGTCGACGTGGAGAAGCACCATCACGAAGTGGGCGCGGCGCAGCATGAGCTGGGCATCAAGTTCTCCACGCTGGTCGACATCGCCGACCGTATCCAGAAGTACAAATACGCCGTGCACAATGTCGCCCAGGCCTACGGCAAGACGGCGACCTTCATGCCCAAGCCGGTCTTTGGCGACAACGGCACCGGCATGCACGTGCACCAGTCGATCTGGCGCGGCTCCGAGCCGGTTTTCGCGGGCAGCCAGTATGCCGACCTGTCGGAGACCTGCCTGTACTACATCGGCGGCATCCTGAAGCACGCGCGCGTCATCAACGCCTTCTCGAACCCGACGACCAACTCCT
>CAYYSM010000367.1:0-2737 GCA_964474225.1 uncultured Hyphomicrobiaceae bacterium | reverse complement strand
TTATGGAATATGAAAATCATCTTTGCAATTTAAATATCAGCGAAAGATGAGTAGTTATGATTGTGTTTTCCTTTTTGATGGATTGAACGAGGTCGCGGGAGTTCAGCGGGACAAACTTTACGCCGAACTAGCTTCCTTCTTTCGGACTCATTCCTCTACTTCTTTCATAATCACAAGTCGCTCTCAAGACGATCTATGGCGGCGGTTTCACTCTCGAGGATTGATTGAGGATGCAGTGGTAGTGCGGCGGATTACAGAGGAGCAAAGCCTCGATTATCTTCAAGCTCATTTAGGAAAAAGGAGAGGCCAAGAGTTATATGATCGTCTTAATGAGGCCTTGCGTGGCTTGGCCCGCATACCCCTTCTGCTTTGGTTGATTAAGGAGGCAGGGCTAGCAGGTGAAGAATTACCCGGTAATCGGGGAGAACTATTCGATCGTTTTGTGAAACGTGTTTTGAAGAGAGAGCAAAAACAGCCAGATATTGTCACTGTCCCTGCACACCAAAAGGTTCAAGCTCTCAGTTATCTAGCTGTACACTTGCAGCAAGAACGTCGTCTTGCCTGCAGCTATGAAGAAGCAAGTCAGGTGATTCAGCAATCAGCTAAAAGCATAGATGGAGAATCTATCGTAAAAGAGTCGTTAAGAAACGGGCTCTTGATAGGCGAGGCGCAGTTGCATTTTATGCATCAAGCTGTACTGGAGTACTTTGCAGCTTTCAGATTGGCAAAACTGACTTCCTCTTTGTTGCCATCCAAAGGACGGTTGGCTTCGAGTATTAGGGGCCTCTTTTCCAGTGTTGATTTCAAACGACAGCTTCGCAAATGGGCAAAAGACGACTGGTGGGCTGAGGTCATAGTTCAGCTCTCTGGTCTCACACACCACCCAGATCTCTTAGCCAAACAAGTGCTTCACTCCAATCCATGGCTGGCTTATTGGTGTTCCATTGAAGGGAAATCGCTTGATGCAGAAACACAAGATCAAGTTGAAAGTCAAACAGTTGCACGACTTAGCTCGCCCAAATTTGAGGAGCGATTACGTGTTGTCAACGAGCTTGCGAGGATGGAGAACCCTCGTACTATCAAGCATTTGATAAGGGCTCTGGATGATCCTACTGATGCTGTGCAGGATTTGGCAAGTCAAACCCTTGTCAAGTTAGGTGAACCAGCAGTAGACCCTTTACTTGAATTGCTTGAAATTGCCTCAGATAGAGCTCGACGAGCGGCCACAAGAACGCTAGGTACAATCTGGCGTTTTCCTACAATGGTAATGTTGGGATCTGAACAAGGTCAAGATCGACAGACAGCAGCCAACAGTCTTGGGAATTTGGGGGATGATCGTGCAGTCCTTCCACTGAGTAGCTACCTAGAAGATATTTATCTGGTTCGGGTTAGCGCTGCCGAGGCCCTAGGTAAACTAGGCAATGCCCAGGCCGTTGGCGCATTGATGGCAGCACTAGAGCGAAGTTATACTCACACAAGGTCTGATGAAAGCGCAATTATTGCGCGAGCCCTCGCTTCACTTGGTAAGCGCACTGATGAACATCTTCTTTCAGCTCTTAAAGATTTTGATATTCAAGTTCGACAGAGAGCGCTAATTGGCCTGGCCCAGATCTGGTGTTTGCCGCTCATTGGAGAATTGGCCGACAGCGACCCCGAAAAACGTAGAGCAGCTGCTAGGGCATTAGGGGCCACATCTGATGAGCGTGTCACAGGACCTTTAGTAGCAGTTCTTATAGATAAGGACCAATTGGTTAGGTGGGAAGCCACCACGGCTTTGGGTGAGATCTGGGAATTTCCTGCTCTGATTGAACTTGGTGACGAAAACAAAGAACGTCGTAAATCTGCTGTTCGCACTCTATTCAAGTTACTAGATCCTCGCACTATTGAGCCATTGATCGCGGCTTTAATAGATTGCGATTCTAAAGTGCGTGAGTTAGCAGCCGATGCACTCAGTGAATTTGGCGAAGTTGCTATTACTCCTCTCATCACTTTATTGTATTCCGAAAAAAGAGAAATTCGTCGAGGTGCCGGAAAAGCGCTCGCGAAGATAGATGATGACAAAGTGATTGATGCTTTGAAACTTGTCCTTTACGATCAAAAGCAATGGGCACGCGAAGTAGCTGTAGATTCATTAGTTAGGATTGGAAACAGAGCGGTGCCATTTCTAGAGATAGTATTGGATGATCATGATCCTGAGTTACAGAGATTAGCACAGTTTGCATTGCGGAGAATTAGCACTTTACAGGCTCAAAGCGTGTTGGCCTTTCGAAACCGAAATCGAAAGTCGTAATTTAATGGCAGTAAAGCATTATGCTGCCACAGGGGTGTAAGCATATGAACTGCTCTCGCCTGCGCAACCAGAGCTGGTACGCGCTGGCCCATGCGGTCCAATCCCTGACCCACGCCTCTTCTGGGGGCTCTTCGCCGCTTTTGTAGGATTCGTAAAATGTCTCGGAGAGGACGCCATACTTACGCTCATAAGTGTGCATCTCTGTTTCCAGGGCATATATGTCTTGCAAGAGATCGTCCAATGTCATCATATCGCGCTTATCCCTTATTCCAAAAAATCGTTTTCGTGTCCGTCATCTGCTTTTGGCCATCAAGAGGCAACCGTTTCTACTGAGATTATAACATATTCAGGGGCAAACTGCCAAGACGCAAGAACATAAGTGCTTGATGGCGTAGCTACCCGACACTTTCATATCTAAACCTCCCGCAGGTTTGGATTTGCCTCGTG
>CAYYSM010000366.1:0-2753 GCA_964474225.1 uncultured Hyphomicrobiaceae bacterium | reverse complement strand
CCGCCGTCCTGGGATAAGCTGGCGTCAGCCGAATGACAGGCTTGTGCAAGCCAGTGCCGGGGGAGAACCACATGACATACGAAGCGATCCTGCGCGCGTGCGGTTTTTCCGCAGCCGAACTCAGTGGCGGCGGGTTGTCCATCATCACGCCGGTCGACGGCTCCGAAATCGCCCGGCTCCGCCAGCACGGACAGGCCGAAGCCGAAGCGATGGTCGCGCGCGCCCATGAGGCTTTTTTGAGCTGGCGCGAAGTGCCGCCGCCGCGCCGGGGCGAGCTGGTGCGGCTGCTCGGCGAGGAGCTGCGTGCGGCCAAGGACGATCTCGGCGCACTGGTGACGCTCGAATGCGGCAAGATCCTGCAGGAGGGCCTCGGCGAGGTGCAGGAGATGATCGACATCTGCGACTTCGCCCTCGGCCAGAGCCGCCAGCTCCACGGCCTCACCATCGCGTCCGAGCGGCCGGGTCACTCCATGCGCGAAAGCTGGCACCCGATGGGCGTGACCGGCGTCATCACCGCTTTCAATTTCCCCGTCGCGCCGTGGTCGTGGAACGCCGCGCTGGCGCTGGTCTGCGGCAATCCGGTGCTGTGGAAGCCTTCGGAGAAAGCGCCGCTGACCGCGCTGGCCGTCCAGAAGATCTGCGAGCGTGCGATGGCGCGGTTCGGCGCGGACGCGCCGGAGGGGCTGACACAGGTGCTGGTCGGCGGGCGCGAACTCGGCGAGACGCTGGCAAGCAGCCGGCAGGTGCCGATCGTCTCGGCGACCGGCTCGGTGCCGATGGGCCGGGCGGTCTCGTCCACGGTCGCGCAGCGGCTCGGGCGCTGCATCCTCGAGCTTGGCGGAAACAACGGCGCGATCGTTGCGCCCTCGGCCGATGTGGAACTGGCGCTGCGCGCGATCGTCTTCGCCGCCGTGGGCACGGCCGGTCAGCGCTGTACGACGCTGCGCCGCCTGATCGTGCACGAAGACACCTACGACCAGCTTCTGCCGCGCCTGCTCAAGGCGTATGACGGCTTGCCCATCGGGAACCCGCTGGAGAACGGTGTTCTAGTCGGCCCCCTGATCGACGAGGCAGCCGTCACCGCGATGGACCGCGCGCTGAAGCAGGCCCGCGCGGACGGCGGGGTCGTCCACGGCGGCGGCCGGGTGCTCGCCAACGCCTATCCGAATGCCGCCTATGTCCGCCCGGCTATCGTGGAGATGCCGGACCAGACCGAGATCGTCCGGGAAGAGACCTTCGCGCCGATCCTTTACACGATGAAATACCGCAGCTTCGACGAAGCGATCGCACTGCATAACGGCGTGCCCCAGGGGCTTTCCTCCTCGATCTTCTCGACGGATGTGCGCGAGACGGAAGGCTTCTTGTCCGCGACGGGCTCCGACTGCGGCATCGCCAATGTGAATATCGGCCCGTCCGGGGCGGAGATCGGCGGTGCGTTCGGCGGCGAGAAGGACACCGGCGGCGGCCGCGAGAGCGGGTCGGACGCCTGGAAGGGGTACATGCGCCGGCAGACCGCCACCGTGAATTACTCGCGGGCGTTGCCGCTGGCGCAGGGGATCAGGTTTGACATCTGATCGTGGAGCGCGGCGTGTGCGGGCGTATCAAGCCCGCATGCGCTCGGCCTTCGGATCATACATCGGCTTCAGAGATGCCTCGGCCGGGATACGCGCCCCGGCAATCTCTATCTCATAGGTCGAGTCAAGCAGGTCGCTCTGAGTTTCCGACTCGCAGGGGACATAGCCCAGCCCGATCGCGCCGCCGAGATCGTGGCCGTAATTGCCCGACGTGATGGTCGAGACGATCTGGCCGTCCCGCACGATGGCCTCGTTGTGGAACAGCAGCGGTTCCGGGTCCTTCAGCCGGAACTGCATCAGACGCCGCGTCAGTCCCGCCTCGCGCTTGCGCAGCACGGCATTACGCCCGATGAAGTCGCCCTTGCGCGTCTTGACGGCGAAGCCCAGCCCGGCTTCCAGCACATGGTCCTCGTCGGTGATGTCATGGCCGAAATGGCGGAAGCCCTTCTCGATCCGGCAGGAATCGAGTGCGTGAAGCCCGCAGAGCTTGAGGCCGAACGGCTGTCCCGCCTC
Source organism: uncultured Hyphomicrobiaceae bacterium (assembly GCA_964474225.1). GTDB lineage: Bacteria > Pseudomonadota > Alphaproteobacteria > Rhizobiales > Rhodomicrobiaceae > Dichotomicrobium. The sequence continues at coordinate 666 of CAYYSM010000366.1, read as the reverse complement.
CTCCAGCGCCTCGAACACATGGGCGGCCTGATCTGCTGACACGTAGATCTCCCAGCCCAGCTCGCCGACATAACTCACGCGGTGCGCGCGGGCGAGGCCCATGCCGATCTCGATCTCCCGCGCCGTGCCGAAGGGGAAGGCATCGTTGGAGAAATCGTTGGGGCTGACCTGCTGGATCAGATCGCGGGACTTCGGCCCCATGAGCGCCAGAACAGCCTCGGAAGCCGTCACATCCGTGATGACGGCGAATTCGTCCGCGCGCAGGTGCTTGCGCATCCATGCAAGGTCACGCTTTAGCGTCGCCGCCGGCACGACCGCAAGAAACGCCGTGTCCGACAGCCGCGTCACTGTCAGATCGCTCTCGATCCCCCCGCGCGCGTTCAGCATCTGCGTGTAGACGATCCGCCCAGGGGCAACGTCGATCTGGTTCGCGCAAAGCCGCTGCAGGAAAGCGAGCGCGTCGCGTCCCTCGATCCTGATCTTGCCGAACGACGTCATGTCGAACAGGCCGACGCCGTGGCGCACGGCCAGATGCTCGTCGCGCTGGTTCTCAAACCAGTTCTGCCGCCCCCAGGAATAGCGGTATTCGCGCTCCTGAACCGGCTTGGCAAACCAATTCGCCCGCTCCCAGCCGGCGACCTCGCCGAAGACCGCCGCCCGTGCATT
>CAYYSM010000365.1:0-2754 GCA_964474225.1 uncultured Hyphomicrobiaceae bacterium | reverse complement strand
CCGTTCACGAGGTTGGCGTCCGCGATTTCGGTCTTGTCGATGCCGACGAATTTGAAGTCGACCGTCTCGCCAGCGCGCTCGCGCTCTTCGATTGCCGAGACGAAGCTCTGATACACGTCCGGGCTGAGCAGTTCCTGCAGCGTCGCTGTATTGCCGGCGGCAAATGCGGTCACGACCATTTCGTATGCCGTGTTCGCACCCTCTATGAATTGGCGCAGGTCAAATCCGCGATCCGCGCGCATGATCGCCGCGAGCTTTTCAGCCAGCGGACTGCCCTTCGGGGCGTAGTCTCGCACCATTTCCTGTAGCTGATCCTCGCTCGCGCTGTCGCGTTGGCTGCCCTGATGCTCGGTGCCGGGAAGCTGCACCACCTTGTCACGGGCCGCGCCGCCAGCTTGCTGAGCGGAATACGGATCATAGGGGGGCTTTTCGTTTCCGGTTCGCTTGCCGAGCACGCTTCGCAATCTCAGGAAGATCAGGACAGCGATAACCAGAAAGATGATTGTGCTGAGGTCGATTGTTCCGCTCATGTTGTCGCGACGCTTTGATTCGGGATTGCGCTATCCGCACTTCCGTGAGGTACGCGATTGATATAGGCTTCGATCACGCCGTGCGCCAGACCTCGCGGGGAAGGAAGGATGACAGCTCATCCACTGCTATCTCGCATTTTACGGCATCGCGGGATTGAAGCCAACCACCAATAATCGCCGGACGTGATGCCGGTCACGCCGCAAGCCCGAAAAGCAGGCCCATGTTCCTGATTTTCTTTCTGATCTTCGTCGCCACGCCGATCCTGGAGATCGTGTTGTTCATCGAGATCGGCGGTCTCATCGGCGTCGGGCCGACAATCCTGGTCGTGGTCATCACAGCGCTCGTCGGCTCGATTCTGCTGCGGCTGCAGGGCAGCGCGGTGATACAGCGCACCCAGATGGCGCTGAGGGCGGGGGAATTGCCGGTTGACCCGGTGATCGACGGGATCAGCCTGCTGGTGGCGGGCGCGCTTTTGCTGACGCCGGGCTTTTTCACCGATGCGGTGGGCTTCCTGCTGTTCGTGCCGCCGTTCCGGCGGGCGCTGGCGCGTCGGATTTTCCAGCACATGGTGCGCACGGGCCATGTTCACGTCTTCGGCGGCGGGCCCGACGGCGAGCCGCCGCGCGGCCGGCGCGAGCGCGACGATGAGCGGCGCAGGCCCGGCCAGGAAACCATCATCGACGTCGAATACGAGCCGGTGGACGAAGAGCGCGACCGCCGCGACGCCGAGCACGACGACGAAGAGCCGCCGCGCCGCCGGGGCTCCTCGCCCTGGCGCAAGTGAGCCGCGCCCTCAACGCGCTGTTCGCGAGCATTACGAGAGTCTCGCCGCATGGCCGCCGACCCTGCCGGCCAATCCGCCCATGATAACGATCATCAGCACCATCGCGCCGGTGTTTCTTGTGATCCTGGCTGGCTTTGCCTTCGCGCGCGGCGGCCTGATCTCGCGCAGGGCCGAGGCCGGGCTGCTGGAGTTCGTGCTGCGCGTCGGCATCCCGGCGCTTCTGTTCCGCACGATGGTCGATGCGCGCCCGCCCGGCGGCGAGACGCTGCGGCTGTGGGGGGTCTATTTCGGGGCGCTTGCGGTGATCTGGCTGCTGTCGGCGCTGGTCACGCAATTGCTGTTGCGCCGTCCGAAGGAAGACCAGCCCATGGTCGGGATGAGCGCATGTTTTGGCAATACGGTGTTGCTCGGCATTCCGATCGGGCTTGCGATCTATGGCGACGCCGCAGCGACACCGATGGCCGTACTCACGTCAATCCACTCCGCTCTGTTATGGCTGACCGCGACGCTCCATGTCGAACTTGTGTCAGGCAACGGCCAGACGACGACCTGCACGCTCCTGCGCGAACTTGGCGTCAATCTGCTCACCAATCCCATCATTCTGGCGATCCTCGCGGGCACGCTCTGGCGGCAGACCGGCATGGGGCTGGGCGAGGCGCCGCGCGCGATGTTCGACCTGTTGGCGCAGGCGGGGGTCCCGTGTGCGCTGTTCGCGCTGGGGCTGGGCCTGCGGGATTTCTCGATCCGCGGTCAGGTGCCGACGCTCGCCGCGCTGCTGGCGCTCAAGCTGGTGCTGTTACCGCTGCTGGTCTGGGTGCTGGCGTTCCGGGTGGTGGCGCTCGATCCGCTCTGGGCGAGCGTGGCCGTACTGTTCGCCGCCTGCCCGACCGGCGTGAACGCCTTCCTTTTTGCCAAGCAGTATGGGCGGGTCACAAATTCGACTTCGGGTGCGGTTGCGCTGGGGACTGCGCTTTCGGTAGGCACCATGACGGCGATCCTGGTGCTCATATCGCCGTCATGAATCTTTCGATCAGGCCATCGCGGCCTGCTGCGGCGCCGTCTCCTCGGCTTGCTCCGCCTCGGCGAGGAAGTCCATCGCCGCCTGCGTGCCGCCCGCGTGATGCGGGATGCCTGCGATCTTCATGCCCATCTCGACGCCGCTGATCGCGCCGAGCAGCGTCAGGTCGTTGAGATCGCCGAGATGACCGATGCGGAAGACGCGGTCAGCAAGGCGCGCAAGGCCGGTTCCGAGCGACAGATCGAAGCGATCGAGGATCTGCGCGCGCAGGGCGTTGGCGCTGTAGCCCTCAGGCACGAAGATGGAGGTCAGTGAGCTGGAATACTCGCGCGGGTCGGCGCAGACCAGTTCCAGCCCCCAGGCCTGGACCGCGCGTCGGGTCGCCTGAGCGTGGCGTTGATGCCGGGCGATAATGTTGTCC
>CAYYSM010000364.1:0-2764 GCA_964474225.1 uncultured Hyphomicrobiaceae bacterium | reverse complement strand
GCGGTCTTGATCTGCCGGTTCAGGTCCTGATCGTCCTCGACCACCAGTATCCGCATTGCAGCAGACCTTTATGCTGTGCTCCAGCCTGACCCGTTATCGCGCGCTGATCCGCAGTTGCCGGCGCGTCTCCCCGCCATCGCCGCCCGTCAGCGCGATGACCCGAAAATACGCTGAAGCGCCGCTGCCGCAAAGCTCAACCCGCACGATCCGCGCATCTCCGAGCCGAGCACGAACCTCCCTCTGGATTTGCGAATAGGATTTATAGCCCGACTTTGACCAGGATGAGGTGCAGGCCTGCGCCTCCGCGAGGGTCAGCGGCGCGGCAAGCCCGATCACGAGGGCGACAAGTCCGGCGGTGCTTCGCAGCCGTGTGAAGAGTGTTGTCATGCGTCCAGTTCAGCCATGAAAGCGTGCATTTGCCGCTAAACTAGCGGGCTTACCGTGAACTGTACATGAATGGATTGAGGGGCCGGCTTACATAGTGGCTGTAGCCGGTGTGATAAGCTTGAGGTTGCGGATCAGGTCGTGCGCTGACTGGTCAAGTTCCGCGGCGGCCTGATGCGTGTTGGCCGAAGAGGCCGGGGGTGGCGTGAAGTCGGGAAACGCCGCGCAGGGCGTCTCCGCATACTGATCCCAGGATGTATATTTGCGCAGCACCACCGCCATGAAATTGTCGGGGGCGAGCTCGATCCTGCGTGGCGTCAGCGCGGTAAGTGGTCGGCCGCTCATGATCGCCTCGCTGACCATCGTTAGGCTGTCGCGGGTCACGAACACCTGCTCGCCCGCGCCGAGGAATGGCAGTACGACCTGTTTCGGCTCACGGCTGTAGAGCACAAGCTCGTCGACGGCTTCAGGCGCGATACCGGATTTCAATATCGCTTCCGCTTCCGTGCCCGTTCGCCGCGAGGTCGAAATTAGCCATTTGATGCCGTAACGCCTCGCCAGCTCGTTGACGCCCGCGGCAATATCGAGCCAATCTTGGCTATAATAGAGATGATTGCGGCTCGCGCCGCCAATGAGCAGACTCCAGCGGCGCGCCGGAGGCAGACCGTTCCAATACGCGCGCGCTGCTTCTGCGCAACTCGCCGGCGTGACCAAATTCGGCACGACGCCGGTTAGGATTGCTTCGCCTTGCGGCAGCGCCACGGGCGAGAGCACGGCACTGAACCAGTCAAGCGGGAAAGGCTTGGGATTTCCCACGAAGACATTGGGCGCGCCGGTTTGAAGCGCCAACGCACGGCTTGCGAAGGCCGTCCGCCCACCGCTCGATATAATGAACGCCGGGGGCGAGCCATTGGGTTCCCTGAACCGCGCGACCCGATGCGCGAAGCGGAGGGCACTCCGTTCGTTAAGCCGGGAGAAGATCACGCGCGCCGCCGGACGAAACAGACCGCGCAGAGACGGCGCACAGTCGATGCGCTCAACGTCCAGCGTGACACCCGCACGCTCGAGCGTTTTGAGTATCCCTTCGGACTGCACGCGGTGCCCAGCATGGCCCTCATCGATCAGCCAGACCTTGTACTGTGCGACCATAGTTCGTGCGTGCTTCCATTCTCTCGCAGGCGGGCACTGTAGCGCGGCCAAATTTGATGGCAATCCTTTGTGACGAAAGACAGGTCGGGTTCTACACGCGCTCAACGCAGCGACGGGCGCCAGCCGGCGGCGCGGGCTTCCGCCTCGGAGCAAAACCAGCGCTCGCCTGCGCTCTCCTCGATCCGCGTTTGCCCGTAATAATAGCCGCCGGGGACGTGATAGATGCGCTCGCCGTCCGCGCCGATATTGCCCTTGATCGCGCAGCGCCGCTGCGCCACGCGCTGACCGAGCCGCTTGCCGCGGCGCGCCTCCCAGGGTTTCACGAAGCGGGTTGCCCAGACGCCCTTTTTCGCAAGGCGGGCGCGCTCTTCTTGCGCCACGTAGAGCAGGGAGTAGCGGCGGTAGGCGAGTGCCCAGCCTTCCGCCACCAGCCAGGCGTTCAGGTCGTCCCCGCCAGCGTGACAGACGCCGACGATCCGCCCGTAACGATCGCGAGCGCGCTTTTCGCACACCACGTTGCGCCGGCCAATCTTCGCGGCGAGCGCATTGGCGGCGCGCTGCGCGCAGCGCCGGCGCGCGCCATCCGCGAGGCATTTCTGGTCGTCTTCCAGCGCGTCGATGCCGAACAGACGGATGGACTGGCCGCGGATTTCGATGGTGTCGCCGTCGATGACAGAGGCTCGCCCGATGATGTGGTTCGGGGCCTCCGGAATTACTGCGCCATGCCATGCTTCGGGCGCTTCGCGCGGCACGAGGCGGAAAGTGCTGGGTCGCTCGGCCGAGGCGGTGTCAGACGCCTCGCGCTTCGACGCCCAGATCGCCACGGCTGCGCCCGCGGCAAGGCCAATCGCTATGGCTATGAGCACCGATCTGAGAATGCGCCTTCCCCGGCAGTCTGTTCAGCGCATCGCGCCGTTCTGCTGGGGAAAGCACGCCTGATTCGCGGGATGACGTCATGGGGCAGGCGTCACGGCTGTGGATGACGCCGCCGTTCAGCCGGTTGGGAAGCGGGCGGCATGCGCCGCCGCGCCGCATCGCCGGTTAGCTCTTTGCCTGACGCGCGCGCAGCGTGGCCTGCGCCGCAGCCAGCCGTGCGACCGGTACGCGGTAGGGCGAGCACGAGACGTAGTCCAGCCCCACGCTCTCGCAGAACGCGATCGACGCCGGGTCGCCGCCATGCTCGCCGCAGATGCCGAGCTTGATGTCGCTGCGCGTTGCGCGTCCGCGCTCG
>CAYYSM010000363.1:0-2773 GCA_964474225.1 uncultured Hyphomicrobiaceae bacterium | reverse complement strand
AATAGCCGGTGCGCACCGGGTTGATCGAGACGAACTTGCCGCCGCGCTTCTTCATGTTGCCGAGCGCGATCTTCAGCGGGTTTGAGGCATGGTCTTCCGCCACGCCGAACAGCATGAAGTATTTCGTGTGCTCCCAGTCGGGCTCACCAAACTCCCAGAACGCGCCGCCAAAGGTGTAAAGCCCGGCCGCTGCCATGTTGACCGAGCAGAAGCCGCCATGCGCGGCAAAATTCGGGGTGCCGTATTGCTGCGCGAACCAGCCGGTCAGCGCCTGGCTTTGGTCGCGGCCGGTGAACAGCGCGAAGCGTTCGGGGTTTGTCGCGCGCGTCTCGGCCATCCATTTCGTCGCCAGCTCAAGCGCCTCGTCCCACGAAATTTCCTTGAACTCGCCGGAGCCGCGCTCCCCGACCCGCAGCATGGGCGCTTGCAGCCGCGCGGGCGAATAATGCTGCATGATGCCGGCAGAACCCTTGCCGCACAGCACGCCCTTGTTCACCGGGTGGTCGCGGTTGCCCTCGATGTAGCGGACCGTGCCGTCTTTCAGATAAACCTTAATCCCGCACCGGCAGGCGCACATGTAACAGGTCGAAGTTTTGATCTCGTCGGCGACTTTGAACGAGGTCGGAACAACAGGTTCACCCATGGGCGATGGACTTTCCATGATTGCGGCGTGGCGGATGCGACGGTCGAAGCGACGGCTGCGGCTCAGTGTGATCGCGCGGAAATGAAACAGGTTTCATTAATACTGCCATATTGTGACCTCAGATGGCAAACGCGGCGCGACGGACGCGGACGCATTCTCGTCCGGCCCGGCCTATGGATTTGTCCCTGCGCTTGCGTAGGATAGTGCCGCTACGGCTGAGGCGAACGGAACGATGAGCATGAGGGCGCGGCCGCATGGCTGATGTGCATCTCGATACGACTGGACTGACCTGTCCGCTGCCGATCCTGAAAGCGAAGAAGGCGATCAGGCAGGTGCCGGCCGGCGGAACGCTGGAGGTGATCGCCACGGACCCCGGCGCGGTGGAAGATTTCGAGACGTTTTGCCGCGTCAGCGGGCACGCGCTCGTTGAGTCCAGCGAGCAGGACGGCGTGTTCCGTTTCCTGATCCGTCACAGCGGCTGACATCGCCTAGCTCTTGCGGAACACCGCGGAGGCCGCCAGCCCGGCGATGATGGCGATGATCACGCCCGCGATGCCGTAGATCAGCGAATTCTCAAAAGCCAGGTTGAAAATGAACCGCTCAAGCCCCTGTTTCTCGATGCGAAGCTCGGTTTCATGCGTGTCGAGCAGTTCGCCGTTGCGGAACAGGAAGATCTCCACGTCATAGACCCCAACGGGCACATTGGCGGGGAGCGAGACGGTGGCGCGGAACAGACTGCGGCTGATGAAAGCGACGGCGAAGTCCCGTTCCTGATAGAGGTTCTGGTCCTGCTTGATGCGGATGAGCGCCCGGCGGAAAGCCTCCTCTTCCTCCACGGTGGTCGATGTCTGCGCGCCGTCGGCAAGCGTAAAACGCAGATTTTCAAACCCGATGCGGTACTGGTCGAGGATTTCCTGCCGCGCGATCTCGTCCAGTGGACGGGTGGACAGCGCCGCGTAGTACTGCGGCACGTCCGTGAAGACCTTGGCGGCCTGGTTAACCCACAGGCCCACCACGCGATCCTTCTGGCGCACCACGGTCGGCTCATTCGGCCCGCGGATGACGATGGCTATATCGTAGAGGTTTTCCTCCGCCGAGCGCTGCTGGCTATAATCGACAGCGCCGAACACGACGACCTGAATGCCAGCGAAGTCGGATTCGATGCCGATGCGCCGCGACGACACATCCGCCTCGATCCGCTCGCGGAACATGCCCCCTGGCTGCGCCGCCGTCTCGGAGGTCAGCGCGATCAGCGCGGCAAGGGCGATCAGGAGAAGACGCGCCATCAGTCCTCGCCTCCGATGACCGGGCCGATCGAATAAAGCTCCGCAGGCTCCAGAACGAGCGAGAAGAAAAGCCGTACGGCGACGCCGAGCACAAGCAGCGCCAGCAGTGCCCGGAGCTGATCGCCGCGCAGTTTCTGGCCTGCAACGACCCCGAACTGAGCGCCAATGACCCCGCCGATCATCAGCAACAGGGCCAGCACAACATCCACCGTCTGGTTCGTCGTGGCATGCAGGATGGTGGCAAAGGCTGTCACGAAGATGATCTGAAACAGCGATGTGCCGATCACGACATTGGTGGGCATCCGCAGCAGGTAGATCATCGCCGGAACCATGATGAAGCCGCCGCCCACGCCCATGATCGAGGCCAGCAGGCCGACCAGAACCCCCAGCAGGACTGGCGGGATCGCGCTGATGTAGAGCTTCGAGCGCTGGAAGCGCATCTTGAAAGGCAGGCCGTGGATCCAGCCATGCTGGCCGGGGCGGCGACGCGGCGCAGCTTTGCCCGTGCGCGCTTTGCGCAGCGCGTTCAGGCTCTCAATCAGCATCAGAATGCCGATCGCGCCGAGAAAGATCACGTAGAGCAGGCCGATGATCAGCTCGATCTGGCCGGTTTCCCGCAGAATCTTGACGAGCTGGACGCCGATGGCGGTGCCGACGCCGCCGCCGATCAGCAGGACCGTGCCCATTTTCAGATCGACATTGTTGCGCCGCCACTGCGCAAGCGCGCCGGAGACCGACGAGGCGACGATCTGGTTGGCCTCTGTTGCGACGGCTACGGCGGCGGGCACACCGGAGAAAATCAGCAGCGGCGTCATCAGAAAGCCGCCGCCCACGCCGACCATGC
>CAYYSM010000362.1:0-2800 GCA_964474225.1 uncultured Hyphomicrobiaceae bacterium | reverse complement strand
GCGATATGAGCGGTCTCTGGTTTCCTCGATTACGACCTCGGACCCTAGGATCCGAATTCTGTAGCGCGTACAAATCCGATCCATTACGCCCCCACCATCGGCCAGCGCGCCCAGAAGCCGCCCAGCACCTCGAACTTGGCCAGGAAGGCCACCAGCACCACCCAGATCAGCGAGCCCGGCAGGAACACCTTCCAGCCCAGCCGCATCAGCTGGTCGTAGCGGTAGCGCGGCACGATCGCCTTGACCATGGCGAACATGAAGAACACGAGGACGACCTTCAGCGTGAACCAGACCACACCGGGGATCCAGTTGAATGGCGCCACATCGAAGGGCGGCAGCCAGCCCCCGAGGAACAGGATCACGGTGAGCGCGCACATCACGGTGATGGCGACGTACTCGCCCAGCATGAACAGCAGATAGGGCGTCGACGAATACTCGGCCATGTAGCCAGCGACCAGCTCGGACTCCGCCTCCGGCAGGTCAAAGGGCGGGCGGTTGGTCTCCGCCAGCGCGGAGATGAAGAACACCACGAACATCGGCAGCAGCGGCAGCCAGTACCAGTTGAACAGCCCCCAGTCGCCGCGCTGTGCGTTGACGATGTCCGTCAGGTTCAGCGAACCGGCCAGCAGCAGCACGGTAATGATGACGAAGCCGATCGAGACCTCGTAGGACACCATCTGCGCGGCCGAGCGCAGCGCGCCGAGGAACGGATATTTCGAGTTGGACGCCCAGCCGCCGATGATGACGCCGTACACCCCGAGCGATGAGATCGCGAAAATGAACAGGATGCCGACATTGATGTCCGCAACCACCCAGCCGTCGTCAACCGGGATCACCGCCCAGGCCGACATTGCCAGGACCGCCATGACCACCGGCGCGAGCAGGAAAAGGGGCCGGTCCGCGGCGGCGGGGATGACCGGCTCCTTGAGGATGAATTTGAGGAAGTCGGCGAAGGACTGCAGCAAGCCGAACGGGCCGACCACGTTCGGCCCCTTGCGCAGTTGCACCGCCGCCCAGATCCTGCGGTCCGCCAGCAGCAGATAGGCGATGATGATCAGCACGCTGGAGAGCAGCAGCAAGCTCTGGCCGATCATGATGGCCGTCGGCAGGCCGTAATTGGTCCAGAACTCACCCATCGGTCCCGGTCTCTCCCAGCGCATCGGCCCGTTCCAGCGCGACCAGCTCCTGCATGACATGCGAGGCGCGCGCGATCGGGTTGGTGAGATAATAGCTTTCGACGGGCGAGGCAAATGGCATTGATGTCACTTCGACCGCCCCATTGGCCAGCGCCTCGATCTCGCCTGCATCGCCCGGCTCGCAATGGTCGATTTCGGCGAGGTGCGGGTGGTCGCGGTACATTGCGCCGCGCAGTTGCTCCAGCGTGTCGAAGGGCAGCGGACGGCCAAGATGCTCAGACAGCGCGCGTATGATCCGCCAGTCCTCCTTTGCCTCGCCTGGCGGAAAGACGGCGCGCGTGCCGAGTTGGACCCGGCCCTCGGTGTTGACGTAGGTGCCGTCCTTCTCGGTGTAGGCCGCGCCGGGCAGGATCACGTCGGCGAGCCGCGCGCCGCTGTCGCCGTGGCTGCCCTGATAGATGACGAACGCATCGCCGGTCTGGCTCACATCGAACTCATCGGCGCCAAGCAGATAGAGCACTTCCATCTCGCGGGTCTGGGCCGCGCCGAGCATGGTGTCCAGATTCGCGCCCTGTTCCGACGGCACGCAGCCGATGTCGAGCGCCCCCACCCGGCTGGCCGCCGTGTGCAGCACGTTGAAGCCGTTCCAGCCCTCGTCGGGCTTGAGCATGCCGGTGTTCACAGCCGTCTGCGCGGCGAGCCGCAGCACGCCTTCGCCATCGGGGCGCGCCAGCGCGCCCTGCCCCACGATCAGCATGGGGCGCTCGGCGCTCTTGAGAACATCGGCGAAGTCGTGCCGGCCTTCGGCGATCTCGCGCAGGGTGTCCGGCCCCGCGCCAAGATAGGTATAGTCATAGGTGAGGTCGGCCTGCTCGCCGATCACGCCGATTTTCGCCCGGCCGGCGCGATACGCCTTGAGGATGCGCGCGTTCAGCACCGCGCTTTCCAGCCGCGGATTGGTGCCGACCAGCAGGATCGCGTCAGCCTCGTCGATGCCGGCGACGCTCGTGTTGAAGATGTAGCTCGCGCGGCCGAACGCGGGATTGAGCGCGGAACCGTCCTGCCGGCATTCGACGTAAGGAGAGCCGAGCCCGCCCAACAGCGATTTCAGCGCATAGGCGTCCTCGACCGGCGCGAGATCGCCGATGATCGCCCCGACCCGCTTGGACGCCGTGTTGCGCAGGCGCGCGGCGATCGCGTTGAACGCCTCGCTCCATGTCACCTCGCGCAAGGTGCCGTCCATTCGTACATAAGGCCGGTCGAGCCGTTGCCGGCGCAAGCCGTCCCAGACGAAGCGAGTCTTGTCGGAAATCCACTCCTCGTTCACGTCGGCGTGCTCGCGCGGCAGGAAGCGCATGACCTCGCGCCCGCGCGAATCGACGCGGATATTCGCGCCGAGCGCGTCCATCACGTCGATGCTTTCGGTCTTGGTCAGCTCCCACGGCCGCGCGGTGAAGGCATAGGGCTTGGAGGTCAGCGCGCCGACCGGGCACAGGTCGATGACGTTGCCGGAAAGTTCCGACGTCATGCCGTGCTCCAGATAGGTCGTGATCTCCATGTCCTCGCCGCGGCCGATCGCGCCAAGCTCGGGCACGCCCGCAACTTCCGTCATGAAGCGCACGCAGCGGGTGCAGTGGATGCAGCGCGTCATGATCGTCTTGATC
>CAYYSM010000361.1:0-2842 GCA_964474225.1 uncultured Hyphomicrobiaceae bacterium | reverse complement strand
GCCTGAATACGCCCAAGTTTTCGACCAATTGGCCGCCCAACTGGACTTCTTCGCCACCTGCGCTGACAAAATCCTGGCCGGAGAAGCATTGAGCGTGGGCGAACAGGATGAACTGCACGGCTTTGGGCTGTGGATTGTAAGCGCATTTGGGGATGAGATCGAAACCCAGCCTTTCACCGTGGCCGACGTCGCAACCGCTTACGGCGAAGTCTTGCACGCCGCATCCGGGCCGTTGAATCCACTGGTGGTGATCTACGAAACGCCGGACGGGACGCCGCGCGCCGGACTGGGCTACGTCTTGAGCTACTACGAATTCGCCCTATCTGGCTACACGCGAATGACCGACGCGGAGTGGGAAACGCAAGTGGTATCGGGGACGATGCCGGCGCGCCCGTGGTGGATAACAGGCGTGATAGAGTGAAGCGAATGGGAGGAATTGTGATGAACCAGTTACGTTATTTTTTGGCATTGGTTTTCTTGGTGGCCATGTTGCTGCCCTCGCCCCCGGTCCCGCCGATGGTTTACGCCGCGCCGATTGTGTCGACTCCGCCGGACGCCCCCGCTGACTTGTTGCAGTTCACCTCCGGCGGCCATGTGATAGGCTTTGGCCCCGATAGAATGTATATTTCCAATGGTACCTACGCCTTGCGCGTCGAGTTTGTAGACGCGCAAGGCGTGCAGCCGCAAGCGGTGGACAGTGTTGCGGGCGCGGCCGACGCGGCCCCACCCTTGCATCAGGTCACGTACCCCGACCTGTGGCCGGGCATTACCCTGGTCTACGATGCCAAGGACGGTCTGGCGCGCAGCACCTACACGCTGGAACCCGGCGTCGACCCGGGGCAGATTCGCCTGCGCTACAACGCGCCAGTGACGGTGGAGGTCAACGGCAGCCTACGCATTGCCTACGACACCGGCGCGCTGCACGAAAGCCCCCCGATTGCCTGGCAAATCATTGACGGCGCGCGTGTGCCGGTAGACGTGGCTTTCCAGACTTCCGAGGTTTCCGAAACCTCGGAAGTCTTCTTCCGTCTGGGCCGCTACAACCCCGCCTATCCTCTCATCATTGATCCCACCCTCACCTGGCACACCTTCCTGGGCCAGAGCGGCGCTGACTATGGCAGGGGCATCGCCGTGGACGGCAGCGGTAATGTGTACGTGGCGGGCAACAGTGAAGCCACTTGGGGCAGCCCGATGCGGGTGCACAGCGGCAACTCCGACGCCTTTGTCGCCAAACTGAGCAGCACCGGGACCCTCACCTGGCACACCTTCCTGGGCGGGGGCGGCATTGACAGTGGCGGGGGCATTGCCGTGGACGGCAGCGGCAACGTGTACGTGGCGGGTAACAGCTACGCCTCCTGGGGCGACAACCCGGTGCGGGCATACAGCGGCAACTCCGACGCCTTTGTCGCCAAACTGAGCAGCGCCGGTACCCTCACCTGGCACACCTTCCTGGGCGGGAGCGACTGGGACTTTAGCTGGGCCATCGCTTTGGACGGCAATGGCAACGTGTACGTAGCGGGTGACAGTGAAGCCACTTGGGGCAGCCCGGCGCGGGCGCACAGCGGCAACTCCGACGCCTTTGTCGCCAAACTGAGCAGCGCCGGTGCCCTCACTTGGCACACCTTCCTGGGCCAGAGCGGCATTGACTATGGCGAGGGCATCGCCGTGGACGGCAGCGGTAATGTGTACGTGACAGGTATCAGTAGTTTCACCTGGGGCAGCCCGGTGCGGGCGCACGGTGGCCACTTCGACGCCTTTGCTGCCAAACTGAGCAGCGCAGGCACCCTCATCTGGCAGACCTTCCTGGGTGGTAGCAGTGCTGACTATGGCGGGGGCATCGCCGTGGACGGCAGCGGTAATGTGTACGTGGCGGGCGACAGCAACGCCACTTGGGGCAGCCCGGTGCGGGCGCACAGCGGCAACTCCGACGCCTTTGTCGCGAAACTGAGCAGCGCCGGTACCCTCACCTGGCACACCTTTCTGGGCGGGAGCGGCGCTGACTATGGCAGGGGCATTGCCGTGGACAGCAGCGGCAACGTGTACGTGGCGGGCGACAGCTACGCCACCTGGGGCAGCCCGGTGCGGGCGTACAGCGGTGACTATGACGCCTTTGCGACCCAACTGAGCAGCGCCGGCGCCCTCACCCGGCATACCTTCCTAGGCGGGAGCGGCGCTGACTATGGCCAGGCCATCGCCGTGGACGGCAGCGGTAATGTGTACGTGGCGGGCAACAGTGAAGCCACTTGGGGCAGCCCGGTGCGGGCGCACAGCGGCAACTCCGACGCCTTTGTCGCCAAGCTGAGCGTTGAAGCGCCAGTTGCCCCATCGCTCAACACGATTGCCAACGCTGATGGCGACGGCAACTATACCGTCTTCTGGAACAGCGTCAGCAATGCAACGGGCTACACCTTACAAGAAGCCGCCAACAGCAGCTTCACCGGCGCGGTAACGGCTTATTCCGGCAGCAGCACCTTCACCAACATCAGCGGCAAATCGCCGGGGACGTATTACTACCGCGTGCGCGCCTCCAACGCGAGCGGCGATAGCGCGTGGAGTAATACACAATCTGTCGTCGTTCTTGCGCCGCCGGCCGCGCCCACACTCAACACGATTGCTAACGCTGATGGCGACGGCAACTATACCGTTTCGTGGGGCAGCGTCAGCAATGCCACAGGCTACACCTTACAGAAAGCTGCCAACAGCAGTTTCACCGGCGCGACGACGGCGTACTCTGGCAGCAACACCTCCACCAGTATCAGCGGCAAGTCTCCGGGCACATATTACTATCGTGTCCGTGCCTCCAATGCTGGCGGCGATAGCGCGTGGAGCAATACCGAATCCG
>CAYYSM010000360.1:0-2873 GCA_964474225.1 uncultured Hyphomicrobiaceae bacterium | reverse complement strand
GGGGCAGTCGGGGAAGGTGAAAGGATCGCCGAGGAATTCGGTCTGCCCGACATTCATCTCCACGCTCATCTGATGCGCGCGGGCGGAGGGGTCGTTATCGCCGAGGGTGTTGGCCGCGCCGATGGTGCCCTGTCGGCCGATCGCGCCGGTGCGCGCCATCAGGGCTTCCAGCAGCGTCGTCTTGCCGCTGGCATACGGACCGACCAGAGCCACGCAACGGGGGCCGTGGGTGTCATGTGCGCCGGTATCCGCCATTTTTTCCTCCGCGGTTTATTTGTCGGGTACTCGCTGAATTGAATATCGTCGCAAGCACATGCGGAGATGGCAAGGGCGGAAGCGGTGTTATCTCTGCGCGAGAATTACCGTTGCCTGTCACGGAGCGCGGCGCGGGGCGGGTTCAATGAACGCGACGCGCAGCAGGTTGGTCGCGCCCGGCGTTCCCAGCGGCACGCCGGCGGAGATGATGACGCGCTCGCCCGGCGCGGCGAAACCCCAGTCGCGCGCGATCCCGCAGGCCCGCTCGACCATGTCGTCCAGATCGCGCGGATCATCCGTGAGCACGCAGCGCAGGCCCCAGGCGAGGGCAAGCCGGCGGGCGGTTTCGGGGACAGGCGTGAGCGCGAGCACGGGCGTCGCAGGGCGGTGCCGGACGGCGCGCAGGGCGGTCGCGCCGGTGGCCGTGTAGCAGATGATGAGCGCGAGGTTCAGCGACCGGGCAATGGAGCAGGCGGCCGCACTGATCGCGCCGGGCGAGGTGTCGTCCTGGCCGAGATCGGGCGCGTGAATGATGCTGTCATAGAGCGGGTCGCGCTCGACCTCCCTCGCGACGCTGGCCATCGTCTCCACGGCCTCGACCGGGTATTTGCCGACGGCTGACTCCGCCGAGAGCATCACCGCATCCGCGCCTTCGAACACCGCCGTCGCCACGTCGGACACCTCCGCGCGGGTCGGCGCGGGCGAGTCGATCATCGACTCGAGCATCTGCGTGGCGATCACGATCGGCTTGCCGGCGCGGCGCGCCGCGCGCGTCAGGGACTTTTGCAGCCCCGGCACCTGTTCCAGCGGCATCTCCACGCCCAGATCGCCCCGCGCGACCATGAGCGCATCGGCCCGCTCCAGGATCGGCTCGATCCGCTCCACCGCCGCCGGCTTCTCGATCTTGGCGAGGATGGCGGCGCGCCCGCGCGCGAGCTTCGCGGCCTCGGCGATGTCGTCCTCGCGCTGGACGAAGGAGAGCGCCAGCCAGTCGATGCCAATCCCCAGCATGAAATCCAGATCGGCGCGATCTTTCGGCGTGAGCGCGCCAACGGGCAGCACGGTGTCCGGCAGGCTGATGCCCTTGCGCCCGGACAGCGTGCCCCCGACGACGACCTGCGCGGTGATTTTCTCGGGGCTGATCTGCACCACATCAAGGCGCAGCTTGCCGTCGTCGAGCAGCAGCCGGTCGCCCGGCGCGACGCTTGCGAAGATTTCGGGGTGGGGCAGGTGCACGCGTTCGTCTGAGCCGGGCGTTTGCGATGCGTCGAAGTGGAACGCGGCGCCGTGGCGAAGCTCGACAGCGCCTTCCGCGAAATCGCCGATGCGCAGCTTCGGCCCCTGGAGATCGGCCAGAATGCCGATGGGCTTGTCGATGCGCATCTCCGCCGCCCGGATCGCCTGGACGGCCGCCTTTGCCGCGTCATGCGGCGTGTGGCTCATGTTGATGCGGAAGGTATCCGCGCCCGCGGTGATCAGCCGGCCGATCGTTTCCGGGCTGAAGGATGCGGGCCCAAGCGTCGCGACGATCTTGACCCGCCGTGTCATGGCCCGCCCTTATTGTTCCGCGTCGGTCATGCGGATGGTCCAGTCCGCTTCTTCCTGGGTGTCGACCTCGAAGAAGCCGGTCTTCGTGTAACCGCGCCCCTCGCAATCCTGCACGCCTTTGATGGTGAAGGCCTTTTCGTCGGTGCACATGAAGGCCTCGCCGCTCCATTCGCCGCCGCGGTCATAATCCACGGCATGGACGTAATAGAACCGGGCGATCAGATCGCCCTTGAGCAGGATTTCGCAGTCCTGCGCGGCGACGTTCCACCAGCCTTCGCTCACCCAGCCGTCGGAATCCTTGTAGCCGATGGCCACGCCGATGCGGCTCTCGGTCATGTTGCAAAGCTTGAGATCGGCCTTCGCCGCCGGCGCGAAGGCCGCGAGCGCCAGCGTGAAGGCGGCTGCGAAAGCGGTTCGGCAATAGCGTCTGCGATCGGATGCTCGCTCCGTCATGGGCTCCTCTCGGTTCGGATCGACATGGCCGACCACCGGGACAAACTGACATCAATCCCCCGGCGGCTCGACCAGAATCGTGCGGAAATCATTAACGTTGGTCTGCGTCGGGCCGGTGACGAGCAGATCGCCCAACGCGCGAAAAAACCCTTGTGAGTCGTTATTTTGAAGGAATGTGGCTGGATCGAGATTGGCCTCGCCGGCACGCGCCAGCGTTGTGGAGTCGATAATCGCGCCGGCCGGGTCGTCGGCCGCGCCGCTGCCGCCATCCGAGCCGTCGGTGTCCGCCGCTAGCGCGTGGATGCCCGGCGCGCCGTCCAGCGCGATCGCCAGCGCCAGCGCATATTCCTGGTTGGGACCGCCCCGCCCGTCGCCGCGGATCGTGACGGTCGCCTCGCCGCCCGAAAGCAGCGCGACGCGCTCGCCGCGACCCTGCAATTCGCGCGCCTGTGCGGCATGGGCTTGCGCCAGATCGCGCGCCTCGCCCTCCAGCGCGTCGCCAAGGATGACGGGCCGGTAGCCGCGCGCGCGGGCTTCCTCGGCCGCGGCCTCAAGCGACTGCGCGGCGGTGGCAGCCAGCGTGTATTGCGCGTGAGTAAAGGGCGCATCGCCGGGTT
>CAYYSM010000359.1:0-2887 GCA_964474225.1 uncultured Hyphomicrobiaceae bacterium | reverse complement strand
ACAGTCTTTCAGAAAGCCGCGCTGAGCAGGATCAGCGCCGTATTCGTCTCGTTCTGCCCCAATTTTCCGCAGTGTGTCGTGGAAAGCGCGCGTGCAATCCCGGAGGAAGTTATCCTTTCGCAGGAGGGCGCCCATGGGAAGCCCGTCGGATGATTCAGCCCGTCTATATAACTCACGAATCTGCTCTGTCTCCTCGGCGCGGATCGCCTCTGCCAGGAAATTCAACAGGCTGTCGATGGGATTGCTCATCTGTCGCGCCATAGATTTCATGATCGCGGCATCGAACCCGACCTCCAGCAGGCCAGCGAAATCTTGGATAATATTGGCTTTTGCTGGATCTCCTCTCCTTTCAACAGTCGCTGCGGTGCTATAAAGGGTGCCGATCACCTCCTCACGTCCTTGCAGGAACTCGTATAGCGCGTGCATGATTGCGTTGTTGTCTGCTAGCGTCAAGACGCGCTCTGCTAGCCGACGTGACTCCAACAGGCGCGCGTTCTGAATGGCGATGGCTGCGCTGCCAGCGATGAGGTTCAGAACGATCTCGTCCACCTCATCGAAATAGGCGAACTCCTCTTCGTCGCCCACATCCCGCATCTTTGTCCCGACTTTCAGCACGCCGACCAGCTTGTCATTATCCTTATCACCAGAAGCAGCGTCGTTATTGGAGGAATCTTTTTTGGCCAATTCATCTTTAATGACCAAGGGGAACCCCATAAACGTCTCGCACCGTTCACCTTCTTCGAAATTGAATGGATCGAAATCGCCTTTCCACTGGGGATGCATCCGGAGCTCCAGGTTGCTCCTGGCCGTGAATTTCTTCTGTTCGACAGCAATCCAGACCGTCAATCCAACGCGCTCTTCCGGGGTCGGTTTCTCTTTTATGTCGGCCTTATCGACCAACAGGTATTCCCGTACCGTCGGGCCTTTCTGCGCCCAGCCAAAGGCAGCCCATGGCGGTTGGATCAATCGGTTGCCCTCCTTGAGAAAGAGGGCGCAGGCTTTGGCGTTGAACAGTTTAGCGGTCTCTGTTACGACTTTTTCCACCAGTTCGGGAATATCCAGCCCGCCGCGCAGGATCTCGCGGATGGTGCCCTGCGCATCGTTGATCACGCTGAACCGCGTCTTGATCTGGTTTTCAAGACGGGTGATAGACAGGGAGATATCCTGTGCCAGGAGATCGAGTCTTTGCTGCTCCGCCACGAGAAAATCTCGCTGATCCTCTAACCCGATCTCGATGATATTCTCGGCTTTCAGAACGCCTCGTACTGTTCCCCCGATATGGAGGGGAACGCCCAGGAACGCGCTGCAAATCTTTCCTTTCTCTCGGGGGATGTTCCACTTATCGTAGCCGCCAAGATGGTGGCAGTGGGCGCGCATTTCGTCGAAGTTGCTGGCGTGGAAGGATTTTCCCGTGGCCGCGATCCAGGCCGTCAGTCCTACCCTAATAGAATCCTCCCCCTGCTTCTTCAACGGCTTGTTGGGGCAGTCGTAGGGCTGGCAGATGGGTATATCGTTACATTCCGATACGAGCTCGGGGTCAGGAAGCTCATAGGCTCGAATGACGCTGCGCAGGGCCAGATGCCCTGTGCCAGCGCGCTGTGTGAGTGTCTTTCCGCTTTCGTCAACGAGGAATATCGCACAAGAGTCAGAACGCATAGCCGAGGCAGTGACGTGAGCCGCGATGTCCAAGAAAATATCCAGACGGCCTTCAGCGGCAGCGGCGTCTTCGATGACGTCCCGCGCCCAGGCCGTGATGGCCTCGTTCTCCTTATCCTCGTGAGCCATCGCCAGGTACGCGACGCATTTGCTCGCCACGCGACCGATGGTTTCCAACGCAATCTGATCGTCTACGGAGAATGGCGGGGTCGTCCGATTTTCCACCACGCGACGCTCGGCCTTGATCACCCCCACGACTTGTCCGCGCAACCCGCGCAGAGGGACACCGAGAAAGCTCTGGAGCCTAAGATGTTGGTCGGGCAGTTGAAGCGGGTCGTATACGCCTCGATGGTGGGGGTGTCTGCGGATCTCCTCCGGCGTTTTCGCTAGAAATGGCTTGCCCGTCGATAGAATCCAACCCGTCAGGCCCAGTTTGTCTTTCCCGGGTTTATCAAGCACTTCGTCGGGCGGTACGACCTTGACGTCCCTCTTCCCATTGAATTGCTTCTGATACCCGGTGCCGGCTTGCTGGGTGGCCGTTTCCCCATCGGCATCAATGGTAAAAACTGTGCAAGCACTGGCGTCGAGTATTTTGGAGGTGCTTTCCACAATTTTCGCCATCATATCCGTGAGCCTAGACTGGGCGCTCATTTCACGGATGAGTTCGGACTGTAGCTCGGTCGATTCTTGCAGGATGTTGATCGATGTACTCTCTGTTACGTTGTGCTCATTCACTGTTCCTTTCCTCCCTCTTGTTGTGTGATTCATGTCTTTTCTTTGTGAAATGGAAAGATCCTACCAAGCCCATTGTATATCAGGCATTTTAAAAAGGTGTCCTGGCCGAAAAGTACATCCACGTTACACCAGAGCGCAATTTCCCCACTTTGTGGTAGAATAGCAACCAGCCCACCCTAATCCGCGAGGTAAACGATGACCTTCATCCGTCAAAGTGTACATTCTCTCTGCCAAGCTGTCAAACAGCGCTTGCGCCAATGGACTCAGCCCGACAATCACTCCCTAATCCGTAACGCAGCCCTGGACATCACCCGCCCCAAGTCAGAACTGGTTCTGGAAAACACCCTGCTGCGCCAACAACTCATCCTACTCCAGCGACAAACCGAGCGCCCAAAACTCACCTGGCGAGACCGATCCCTCATCGTCCTGCTGGCAAGCAAACTGCGCACCTGGAAAGAGGCGTTACTCATCGTACAACCAGGCACTGTCTTGCGCT
>CAYYSM010000358.1:0-2898 GCA_964474225.1 uncultured Hyphomicrobiaceae bacterium | reverse complement strand
ATCGTGCGCCAGCTCGCCACCTATTTCGAGCCGCAGCGCCAGACCAAGATGATGAACGAGGGCTGCGCGACCTGGTGTCATTTCGAGATCATGAGCCGGCTCCGCGACCGCGGCGAGATTGATGAAGGCACGATGCTGGAGTTCCTGCATCTCCATGCGCATGTCGTCGCGCAGCCCGATTTCGATCAGCGCGGCTATCCCGGCATCAACCCGTATGCGCTTGGCTTCGCCATGATGCGCGACATCGCCCGCATCTGCACCGAGCCCACGCGCGAGGACGAGGAATGGTTCCCGGAGATCGCCGGCAATGGCGACCCGATCCGCACGCTCCGCTGGGCCTGGTCGGAGTTCCGCGACGAGAGCTTCGTGCGCCAGTTTCTGTCGCCGAAGCTGATCCGCGACTGGCGGTTGTTCCGGCTCCGCGACGATGCCGAAGACCCGGAATATCTCGTCGAAGCGATCCACGACGACGCCGGCTACCGCAAGGTCCGCAGCGCGCTCGCCAACCTCTACGACCCGGCCGCGCAGCAGCCGCGCATCGAGGTAGTGAACGCCGACCTGCGCGGCGACCGCAAGCTGCACCTGCGCCACTGGGTGCATGACGGCCAGCAGCTTGACGCGCTGGAGACGCGGCGCGTGCTGCGGCATATCGCGCGGCTATGGGGCTACGAGGTGCGGCTGACGGAGGTGGAGGAAGACGGCGAGGAACTCGGCAGTTACGAAACCGCCGAGTTATAAGCCGGGCGCATTCGCAACAATCCGCAGGAGCGTGCGATGGCTGAGGACAAGGCCCGAGCGGTCGGCATCAATCACGTCGCGCTGGAAGTCGGCGACATTGACGAGGCTCTGAAGTTTTACGGCGGCTTCCTGACCTTCTCGCTGCGCGGCCGCACGGAAACCATGGCCTTCATCGACCTCGGAGACCAGTTCATCGCGCTGGCGCAGACGCCGGAGAACGGTCGGGATCACGAACGACACTTCGGCCTCGTCGTCGACGACAAGGACGCAGTCCGCCGATCAATCGCGCGGATGGGCGTCGAACGCCTGTCCGACCGCTTCCTGGACTTCCGCGACCCGTGGGGCAACCGCATCCAGATCGTCAGCTACGAAGACATCCAGTTCACCAAGGCCGCCCATGTGCTGCGCGGAATGGGACTGGAGCACCTGAAAAAGAGCGACAGCGCGATCAACGAGCTTGCCAAGAAGGGCATGGCCCCCAACGGGGCCTGACGCCCCCGCGCTAGCCGGCCTCGCCCTCGGTCCGCCGCCACGAATAGAGCGTCTCGGCGCTTTCCAGCGTCTCGAAGACCAGCACCTCAAACACGCCGCCATCGCCGCCGACGAAGAGGTACTTGAAGCGCTTCTCGCCCTCGTCCTGCTTCAGCGTGCCCTTGTAGATCATCAGGCTGCGCTCGTACCACTTGCACCGCGGCTGGTCGGTTTCCTCGTTGAACTCGGCCAGCGCCGCCTTCCGCGACAGGCGCGGATTGGCCGAGGCGAGTTGCTGGAATTTCTCCGCGTCGACGGCCTCGCGACACAGATAGCCTTCAACATCGACCTCCACATGCGTCTGCGCGTCAACGTCGCGCGCGCCGAACGCCGCCGCAGCCGCCAAAGCCGGCAACAGGAGCCACCTTGAAGTCGAAGATTTGCGCACGGGGGCTTCCTTTCCTCGAATATTTCGCCGGCTGTTTCACCCACCCTCGCAAGCCCGACAAAACAGCGCTCCGTGAAGGTCGAGCCTGTTTCCAGCCTAACACAGATTGCATGGCGACGCTTCCCGCGCGCAAACGGCCTCGGCTTTCACGCACTCATGAGGCTAAACTCGAAACAACCAACAGAGATGCCGAATGCTCCGCATTCGTTCTGACTGAACCGGTATGCGGCTCTATCCTTCTGATTGGTCGCGCGATTTCTCCGAAAACCGGTGCCCACGTTCCGGATCGCGCTCTAGGATATGCTCTCAACACCCATGTTCGCCCATGGGAGCGGAGTCATCCGAATTTGGAAAGCGATCAACATGCGCATTCTGTTTTTATCTGTGGCGGTGGTTGCTCTGGTGATCGGAGGGTGCGCCGATGGAAACGACGCGGCAAGCCAAGGCGGACAGGTCGCGCAGGGTGAACAAGCCTATGCGGAAAACTGTCGTCGATGCCACGGCCCGTCTCGAAGGCTCAGGTCGCGCATCCCCGGCCAGACGACCGATGACCAGGCAGACTGGCTCGATTCCTTTCTGGCTGGGCACTACGCCAGAGACGACGAGGTGAGAGCCGATCTCATCGCGTTTCTGACGCGCTAGCCCTGCCCGGTGTTCACGGCTGTTTTCGCTCGCGCCTCTCGCGCTGGCGCATCGGCATGGCGTCGATCACCTCGGCGAGGCGTTCCGCCGGAACCGGGCCGTCCGAGCGAAGTTTCTCGCCGCCGTCCTTGCCCACAAGGATGAAGGCGAAGGCGTCATCCCCCACGCCAAACCGCGCGCGGAGTTCACCCGCCTCGGCCCCGGGCGGCGGGCCGAGATCAGCCACCACGCTATCCCCAACCACGGTGACCACCACGATATCGCGTTCGACCATCGCGGCCGTGGCGGCATCGTTGATCTCCCTCTGCTTCTGCAGGTTCGGGTGGGCGTGGCTGGGCGCGAACACAAAGACGGGCCGGTAGGACCAACTGTAAGGGTCAGCGGACGACCCGCCGAGCGTCGCCAGCGTGACGAGCGCCGCCGTCGTGAGCAGAGAAAATGTCATTACAGGCGCCTTTGCGCGTTGTGGTGCAGCTTTCAGCGTTACGCGCTGCCGGCGGGAAAGGATTGGCCGCGCCTGCCGGATGAGAGCAGGCTGGAGCTCTGCGACCCCTCATTTTCCGCCAACGGGCAAATGGTGCGCGCACCTGGGATCGAAC
>CAYYSM010000357.1:0-2908 GCA_964474225.1 uncultured Hyphomicrobiaceae bacterium | reverse complement strand
ATCGATGACTCGGTGTTTGTTGAACAGGCTCTAGCGCCGGGGAGTTTGCCGCTTGTACCGACCTCCGCAATCGAAGAAGGCTTCGGCGCTGCGCGAAGCCGCGGCCGAGCAGGTCGATCATGAAATCCTCGAAGAAAAGGCGGCCTCGCTGACGCGTGCCGGCCGGCGCGTGGAAACCGCGCTCAAGACAATTCGCGCGCACGACGCTGGCGAGACGCCGGGCGCGGATCGCGGCGCATTGCTGGATGAGGCCGCGCGGGCGGTCTGGGCGCTGTTGATCCAGCGCGAGCTTTGCGGCTTCCGCGACGAGAAGCGCACCATCGAGCAGTACAACATCCCGCGCGACGTGATGGTCCGCGTCGGACGTATTTAGAGGTCAAACGCGGAATTCGCGCTCCAGGATATCCGGCAGGTCGTTCTCGATCAGGACGACGTCATCTTCCTTCACATTGCGCTTCAGCCAATCCTCAGCCTCCGCGAAGCTGTTGAGCTTCACCACCCGGCCATTCGCGGCGCGCCGCTCAAAGGTGTCCACGAAGGTCGGGATGCGGTCGGGCCGCACCACCAACGCAACATCGATGCACTGCGCGGCCTTGAGGCCCAACTCCGCGTGCGCCTCGTCATGGCGCTCGCCAAGCTCCGCCATGCCCGGCGTGATGAGGATGCGCCGCCCGCGCCCGTTGCGTAGCTTGTCTGTCAATTCCAGCGCGGCGGCGAAGCCGGATGGATTGGAGTTGTAGGCGTCGTCGATCAGGATGCTGCCGTCGCCCTGCGGCTTGACCTCCAGCCGGTGCTGGATTTGCGGCACGCTCGCCATCGCCGCGATCGCCTTTTTCGCCGGCACGCCCGCCAGCACCGCCGCGCCAAAGGCCAGCGCCATGTTCGCCCCGTGATGCAGGCCGTAGAGCGGCGCGAATAGCTCGAACTTGTCCTCGCCGAACATCTCCGGCCAGGTGACCTTGACCTTCAGCCCGTCCTGGGTCTGTTCAACATTCAGGATCTTCAGATCCGCGAACTCACCCTCGCCGCAGATGACGAAGCTGTCCCGGTGGGCGTTCATGTAGTCGACGGCGTATTCCTGGGCGAGCACCTCTTCGCCGACGACCATCTTGCCGCCCTTGGCAACCACGGCTTCGGACAGCTCGAACTTCGCCTGCGCCACAGTCTCCAACGACTTGAACCGCTCGTAATGCGCTTCGCCGATCGTCGTCAGGATGCCCAGATCGGGCGGCGTCAGATCGCACAGCCGCTTTATCGAGCCGATGCCGTAAGCGCCCATCTCCGCGATGAAGTAGCGGGTGCCGGGCTTGAGCTGCTCGCGGATGATGCGTGTGTTGCCCATCACCGTATTGACGCTGCCGGGCGTGTACAGCGTGCGCGCGTGCATGCTCAGGATGTGCCCGAGGATGTGCTTGACCGAGGTCTTGCCGAAGGAGCCGGTGATGCCGATCACGGTCGGGCGCAATCGCTTTAGCTTCGTGTGCGCCTCTGTCCAGAACTTGCGCTGCGTGCGGCTCTCCAGCGGCATCAGGACCAGGTTGCCGAGCACGAGCGTGAACGGCACCGCCCACAGCGGCGCGATCCACCACAGCGGCGCGGGCGCGAAGACGGCCAGACCGGCGACGGGCACGGTCAGCGCGAGCGCCGTCCAGTAGATGCGCTGCGCCCGCTTGGTCATCGCCAGCTTCTTCTTAGCATTCTTGCGCGGGTCCGGCTCCAGCACGGCGGCGAGGATGAACAGGCCCGCCAGCGCGCCCTGCCAGATCGCCGACATCATCGGACCGGCCAGCCCGAACGCCAGCGCGACGACCGCGATGGCCAGCGCCACGCGCTTGTCGAAGGCGAAGGACCGGAACAGCCACCGCATGAAGCGCAGCGAGTCGTATTCCTCCTGCTGGTAGATGTGCAGATAGCGGCGCAGCCGGCGCAGCGCGAAGAATAGGAACGCGACGGCGGTCACCGCCCCACCGATCCAAATCATGCGACCGTCCCCACGAAATCGCGCAGCCGTTTCAGGACCTGATGCTTGCCGCTAGCGAGCACAGAATAGTGATCCTGCCGCGGCAGGATGGTCAGCTCCGCGCGCGGGATCAGGCGCGACAGGCGCTCGCCGATCTCCGGCGGGGTTTCCGTGTCGTTCTCGCCGTATACAAGATGCACCGGGCAGGTGACCTGCCGGGCCACGTCGCTCAGGTTTTCGGAAACGACCTTGGCGAGCACCGCGCGCATCTCGCCGGCGCTGGCGTAGTCCTTGCTGCCGAAGCGCTGGCGCAGCTTCTCGACGTCGAGGCCGAGTACCGGCGCAGCGCGCTTCAGCGCCTTGAAGGTGCGCACGCGCGCGCCAAGCCGGACGCGCTCACCCAGACTGCGCTGACGCGGCAGACCTGCCCCGGCGATCAGGAACAGTGCGCTGACGCTTTCCGGATGACGCGCGGCGATCTGCAGCCCCACCCGGCAGCCGAAGGAATGGCCCACCCAGACCGTCTTTTGGGCGGGCGGACGCGCGTCCAGCAGTTCGGCGCTCGCATCGGCGTACTCCGCCGTGCCCCACGCCTCGGGCGGTGCGGGCGACTCGCCGAAGCCGGGGAAGTCCAGCAGCAGATGCGTGCCCTGCCCCGCCAATGCCTCGGCCAACGGCGCGAGGGCGCGCCGGCTTTGCCCCCACCCATGCGCCCAGACAAAGCGCGGCGTCCGGCTATCCGCCGGCAGGCCGATCTCCTCAAAGGCGAATGGCGCGGCGGCCAGCGCGTCTTGCATCATCGGCGCTGTCATCGCTCTCCTGTCTCCGGGCTCACCTCGCGTGGCGGGCGGATATAGCCATACCAAGCGGCCCGCGGCGCGTCACCCCCCATCGCGGCGAGGTTGCGCACATACATCTGGTTGCCCCAATCGAAATGCCAGAACTCCG
>CAYYSM010000356.1:0-2934 GCA_964474225.1 uncultured Hyphomicrobiaceae bacterium | reverse complement strand
GACCGCGCGAAGGACAAGGACGATCCGTTCCGTCTGATGGGCTTCGGCCACCGCGTCTACAAGAACTACGACCCGCGCGCGAAGGTGATGCAGAAGACCGCGCGCGAGGTGCTGGAGCTTGTCGGCGTGCAGGACGATCCGCTGCTGCAGGTGGCTCAGGAGTTGGAGAAGATCGCACTGGAAGACCCGTATTTCGTCGATCGGAAACTCTACCCGAACATCGACTTCTACTCCGGCATCACGCTCAAGGCGCTGGGCTTCCCGACCTCGATGTTCACAGTGCTGTTCGCCATCGCCCGCACGGTGGGCTGGATCGCGCAGTGGAAAGAGATGATCGCCGACCCGGACCAGAAGATCGGCCGGCCGCGCCAGCTTTATATCGGCCCGGCGCGGCGGGATTACGTGTCAATCCAGGATCGCTAAAGCCTCAATCCGCCAGAGGCTCGGCACGGGCGGCCTCCGCACGTCCGCCGCTGAGGATGCGCAAGCTCACCTCGGCGGCGCGGGCGCTTGGCTCATCGCCGGGCGCGCGCAGGATCGCCCGGACGCGGGCCACCGCATCACGCTGGCGCGCGCGCTCGGGGCTGTCCGTAAGCAGCGGGGCAAGCGCCGCGCTCAGCGTGTCGGGGTTGCAGTCGTCCTGGATGAATTCCGGAAAGGCGTTGTCCTGCAGCACCAGATTGGCCAGCACGATTGACGGCACATTGAGCAGAAAGCGCAAGCTCGCCGCCACGGCGTCCACCTTGTAGCCGACGACCATCGGCGTGCCGGCCAGCCCCAGCTCCAGCGTCACTGTGCCAGAAGCGGCCAACGCCGCATCCGCCAGCCGGAACGCGCGGAACTTGTCCTCAGCCCCTTCCGTGACATGCGCGGACACAGGCCAATCCGCCAGCGCCGCCTCAATCTGCGGGCGCAGCGTGGAAACAGCCGGCAGGATCACCTGCGGATCAAAGCCGCGCGCACGGAGCCGCCCCATCGTCTCGCCGAACGGCGCCATCAGCCGGCGCACTTCCGTCGCCCGGCTGCCCGGCAGGACAACGAGGACCGGCCTGCTGCGGTCGATCCCGAGGCGCTGCGCCAGGGCCGCCGGGTCCAGCGAGCGAATCCAGTCGTCCCGCTCGACCAGCGGATGCCCGACATAGCTGCAGGGCGGCCCGCCGAGGCGTTCATGGACCTCCGGCTCGAATGGCATGAGCGCGAGGACGTGATCAACATAGCCCCGCATCTTGCGCGCGCGCCCGGGCCGCCACGCCCACACGGTCGGCGAGACATAATTGATGATGGGAATGTCCGGGCATTTGCGGCGGATGCGCTTGGCGATCGGGTGGGTGAATTCCGGACTGTCGATGATAACGACCAGATCAGGCCCCGCTTCGACCGCTGCATCCACTGTCTGATAGACGCGCCTGACCAGCTTGGGCAGCCGCTTCAGGATGGCGAGCGGCCCCATGACGGCGACGTCGGACAGCGGGAAAAGGCTCTTCAAGCCCTGCTCCGCCATCTCCTCGCCGCCGACCCCGGAATAGACCAGCGGCGCTTCGCTACGCGCGTTGAGCGCGGCCATGAGCTTGCCGCCCAGCGCATCGCCGGAGTGTTCTCCGGCGACGATGAAAATGTGTCGTGAGCGCGGCTTCACCGCCTTCGTCCTTCTGCCTTGCGCCTCGGCTAATCCGCCGCCTGCGCCGGATCGCGCGCATCCGTCTGCGGCGCGCGCGGCTCGCTTTCCAACTCGATCCCTAACACGAAAAGCCCCAGCTTGTCCGCCGTCTCGACCAGCGTTTGCGGCTCGGCGAGCAGCACCTGCCCCTGTGCGACCGCGATGCCCGCCAGCCCCGCCTCCGCAGCCAGCTCCGCCGTGCGCGGGCCGATCACCGGCATGTCCACGCGCAGCTCCTGTCCGGGCTTCGGCGTCTTGACCAGCACGCCTTGACGGCGGGACAGCCCCCACTGGCGCAGCCCCGCGCACCGGCGCAGCATCTCGTCGGTGCCTTCCGCCGCCTCCACCGCGAGCACATAGCCGCGCGCGACCACCACCGCCTGCCCCACATCATGCGGGCCGAGCGCGCGGAGGACCGCCAGCGCCTTGGCCACGTCCTCGCGCTCCCGCTCACCGGGCTGCGCGCGGGTCAGGTGGCCCGCTGGCGCGGTCAGGTCTGCGGCGATCTCATGGGCGCCGCGCACCGTGAAGCCCTGCGCCTCGAAGAACCGCACCACCCGGCTCAGCACGGCGTCATCGCCGCCGCGCGTCAGGCGGTAGATCAGCGGGGCGTGGCGTATCAGACCAGCATCGATGCTGAGGGAGGACAACTTGGGCCGGCGGACGCTGCCGACGATGACAAGCTCGCGGCAGCCATGCTGGCGCAGCAGCCGCAGCATCCGGCCGAGCTGCCCCCAGCGCATCCAGTCATGAGCGAATTCGGTTATGCCGGGATCGGCCAGCCCGTGAAACCCAAGAATGTAGGGCTGGCGACCCTGTTCGCGCGCGCGTCTTGCGATGTGGAGCGGCAGCGTGCCAGCCCCGGCGATGATCCCCAGCGGTCTGGCGTCTTCCTCCGCGCCGGTCATTGCCCCGTAGCCTACTCCGCCGCGCCGCTGGCGGTCTGGCGCGGGATGCACAGCGCCCGGCCGGATTCCGCGCGCACGAAATCGATGATGCGCTGCACAGCCGGCTCGTCACCGAAGCGCTCTTCGACCGTATCGACTCGTTCGGCGAGGGCGCCCTCTCCGGCGAACAGCAGGCGGTAGGCCTGACGCATCCCGTGGATCTGCGCGCGCGTGAACCCCCTGCGCTTGAGCCCGACGATGTTCAGGCCCGCGAGTGCGGCGCGGTTGCCCAGCGCCATGCCATACGGGATCACATCGTTCTCGACGCCCGACATACCGCCGATGAAGGCATAAGCGCCGATCCGCACGAACTGATGGACTGCGCACAGA
>CAYYSM010000355.1:0-2935 GCA_964474225.1 uncultured Hyphomicrobiaceae bacterium | reverse complement strand
GGTCGCATCAAGGTGGGCGAAGGTCGAGGCCGGTGCGGGGTCGGTCAAGTCGTCGGCTGGCACGTAAACCGCCTGCACCGAAGTGATCGAGCCTTTGTCGGTCGAGGTGATACGCTCCTGGAGTTCGCCCATGTCGGTGCCAAGCGTCGGCTGATAGCCCACGGCGGAAGGGATGCGCCCGAGCAGCGCCGACACTTCAGCACCCGCCTGGGTGAATCGGAAGATGTTATCGACGAAAAACAGCACGTCCTGGCCCTGGTCGCGGAAGTACTCCGCAACGGTCAGCCCGGTCAGCCCCACGCGTGCACGCGCGCCCGGCGGCTCATTCATCTGGCCGTAAATGAGCGATGCTTTCGAGCCTTCGCCGCCGCCTTCCTTGTTCACGCCGGATTCGATCATTTCCCAGTAGAGGTCGTTGCCCTCGCGGGTGCGCTCGCCAACCCCGGCGAAGACCGAATAGCCGCCATGCGCCATGGCGATGTTGTTGATCAGCTCCTGAATGAGCACGGTCTTGCCGACGCCTGCGCCGCCGAACAGCCCGATCTTGCCGCCTCGGGCGTATGGCGCAAGCAGGTCGACGACCTTGATGCCGGTCTTGAGAATCTCGGTTTCGGTCGACTGTTCAATGAACTCCGGCGCGGAGGCGTGAATCGGCCGTTTCTGCTCGTGCGGGATCTCGCCCCGTTCATCAATCGGCTCGCCGATAACGTTCATGATGCGGCCCAGCGTGCCGTCGCCGACCGGCACTGCGATCGCCTCGCCGGTGTCGACGACTTCCTGGCCGCGCACCAGCCCTTCCGTGGCGTCCATCGCGATGCAGCGCACGGTGTTCTCGCCGAGATGCTGCGAGACCTCCAGCACGAGGCGGTTGCCGTGGTTGTCCGCTTCCAGCGCGCTGAGGATTTCCGGCAGCTTCTCGTCGAACTGGACGTCAACGACGGCGCCCGTCACCTGGCGAATGCGGCCGATATTCTTGTCGCTTGCCATTGCTTCTACTTCCCTGTTGCCCGTGTCCGGCCGTTAGGAGATCGCTTCCGCGCCGGAGACGATTTCGATCAGTTCCTTGGTAATCTGGTCCTGGCGCATCCTGTTGTAGGTGAGCGTCAGATTGTCGATCAGCTCGCCGGCATTGCGCGTCGCGTTGTCCATCGCGGTCATGCGCGCGCCCTGCTCGCCGGCCGCGTTTTCCAGCAGCGCGCGGAAAATCTGCGTGGAGACATTTCGCGGCAGCAGATCGCGCAGGATTTCCTCTTCCTCCGGCTCGAAATCATATTCGGCCTGCGGTGTACCGGTTTCCGGCGCGCTTTCCTCTTCCTCCGGCAGGCTGGCCGGGATCAGCTGCAACTGCTTGGGCCGCTGCGTCAACGTGTTGACGAACTCGGAGAACACCAGCGTGCAGACATCGAATTCGCCCTTGTCGAACATGCTGAGCACGCGCCGTCCCACCTCATGGGCGTCATCGAAACCGACACTCTTGACGCTCTTCATGTCGATGACGTCGACGATGCGCTGGGCGTGGTCGCGCTTGAGCATGTCGTAGCCCTTGCTGCCAACGCAGAGGAACTTGACCTCCTTGCCCTCCGAGATGAGCTGTCTGGCGATCTGCCGCGCTTTTTTGGCGATGTTGGCGTTGAACGCGCCGCATAGTCCGCGATCGGCCGTCGCCACCACGATCAGGTGCACGTCGTCCTTGCCCGTGCCGACCAGGAGCGGCGGGGCCATCGCGTCGCGAATGATGCGCGCGTTCAGCTTGGCCAGCACCTCGTCCATCTTCTCAGCGTAGGGCCGCGCGGCGTTGGCAGCGTCCTGCGCCTTGCGCAGTTTGGCAGCGGCCACCATCTGCATCGCCTTCGTGATCTTCTGCGTCGCCTTGACGCTGGAGATCCGATTGCGCATGTCCTTAAGGCTGGGCATGGGCTCTTCCGATCCTCGGTTGGCGCATCAGGCGATGGGTTACGCCGCGAAGTGCTGGGCGAACTTGTCGATCGCGCTTTTCAGCTTGTTCTCCAGCTCGTCGGACAGTTTGCCCTCGCTGCGGATCTGGTCGAGCAAGTCGCTGTGCTCGCTGTGCATGTAGCGCAGCAAGTCTTCTTCAAAGCGCCCCACGGCCGAGACCGGCAGCGGGTCGAGATAGCCGCGTGTGCCGGCATAGATCACCACGACTTGCTCTTCCACCTGGAGCGGCGAGAACTGCGGCTGCTTAAGAAGCTCCGTCAGCCGCGCCCCGCGCGCCAGCAGGCGCTGCGTCGCCGCGTCGAGGTCGGAGCCGAACTGCGCGAAGGCCGCCATCTCGCGGTACTGCGCCAGCTCGCCCTTGATCGCGCCGGCGACCTGCTTCATTGCCTTGATCTGCGCCGAAGACCCCACGCGCGACACCGAAAGGCCGACATTCACCGCCGGGCGGATGCCCTGGTAGAAGAGGTCCGTCTCAAGGAAGATCTGGCCATCGGTAATCGAAATCACGTTCGTCGGAATGTAGGCCGACACGTCGTTGGCTTGCGTCTCGACGATCGGAAGCGCGGTCTGCGAGCCGGCGCCGTGATCGTCGTTCAGCTTCGCCGCGCGCTCCAGCAGGCGGCTGTGCAGATAGAACACGTCGCCCGGATACGCCTCGCGGCCCGGCGGACGGCGCAGCAGCAGCGACATCTGGCGGTAGGCCGTGGCCTGCTTCGACAGGTCGTCGTAGACAATCAGCGCGTGCATCCCGTTGTCGCGGAAATACTCGGCCATCGCGCAGCCTGCATAGGGCGCGAGATACTGCATCGGCGCAGGCTCGGAGGCCGTGGCCGCGATCACGATGGAGTATTCGAGGGCGCCGCGCTCTTCCAGGTTCTTCACGAACTGCGCCACAGTGGAGCGCTTCTGGCCGACCGCCACGTAGACGCAGTAGAGCTTCTTGCTCTCGTCGTCGCTCTGGTTGATCTGCCGCTGGTTC
>CAYYSM010000354.1:0-2936 GCA_964474225.1 uncultured Hyphomicrobiaceae bacterium | reverse complement strand
TGTCAGCGTCGAGCGCATGACCAGCAGCAGCACCCGCTCGCCGTTTTCGTCCCGCGTCCGATAGGCGCGCCACGCTGCCAGCGCCACGCCAGCGAACAGCACGGCCGTCAGGACCATCGCCGCGATGATCGCGATCATTTCATGCTGCGGGATCACACTGCGCTGAAGCCGCAGGTCGAACGACGCGCTCATCACCAGCAGCAGGACGAGGCTCACGCCCGCCGCGATCAGGAGGCCAGCGCGCCACGGCAGCAGCTTGTGCCCCGCCAGCATCATCGCGCCTACAGCGCCGACGCCCGCGGCTTCCGTCGGCGAGGCCAGACCACCGAGGATCGAGCCTAGCACCGCGATGATCAGGATGATCGGCGCGAACAGCACGCCAGCCAGATGAACGAGTTCCTGGCGGCGGTTGCGCCCGCTTGGCTCCATCTGGACGGACGGCGCCATCTCCGGGCGGAACCACGTGACCACCAACTGATAAAGGATGTACATCCCCACCAGCAGCAGGCCGGGCAGCAGCGCGCCGGCGAACAGGTCGTTCACCGACACCGTATCGGGCGCGAAGATGCCCATGTCGAACTGCGCCTGCTGATAGGCGGAGGAGAGCTGGTCGCCCAGCAACACGAGCACGATCGACGGCGGGATCACCTGCCCCAGCGTTCCCGACGCCGCGATTGTCCCACAGGCGAAGGACCGGCTGTAACCGCGCCGCAGCATGGTCGGCAGCGAGATCAGGCCCATCGTCACGACGGTCGCGCCGACAATGCCCGTCGAGGCGGCCAGCAGCGCGCCGACCACGCAGACCGAGAAGGCCAGACCGCCCGGCATCGAGCCGAACATCCGGCCCATATTGTCCAGAAGCTCCTCGGCGACCTTCGATCGCTCCAGCATCACGCCCATGAACACGAACAGCGGCACGGCGACCAGCACCTCGCTGCTCATGGTCTGGAATATGCGCTGCGGAAAGGCGCTGAGAAACGCGAGGTCGAAAATGCCCAGCGCATAGCCGAGAAAAGCGAAGGCGGCGGAGGTTCCCGCGAGCACGAAGGCGACCGGAAACCCGGTCAGCAGCAGCCCCACGGTGGTGAGGAACATGATCAGGCAGAGGACTTCGGGGTCCAGCGGGAAGCTCATGTCGCCGGGGCTCCTTGGCGTGTCAGGACTGTTCCGCCGCGCCGGGTTCGCGCCAGCTCATCGGGCCGGGGGAATAGCGCGGCCATCGGCCCATGAGAAACAGGAATGCCTTGATCGCAGTGGACAGCGCCTGCAGCCCCACGAAGAAGGCGAACACCCAGATCACGGTCTTGTAGAGGAAGATCAGCGGCAGGCCGGCCAGCTCTGTGGAGCCCTCCAGCACGATCCAGGCGTTGATGACGTAGCCCCAGGACAGGTAAACCGTGAGGATGCAAAGCGGGATGATGAACAGCACCGAGCCGAGCAGATCGACCCAGGCCTTGTAGCGCTGGCTGGCCTCGCGGTAGATCACGTCAACCCGCACATGGCCGTCATAGAGTAGCGTGTAGCCCGCGCCGATCATGAAGAGCAGGCCGTGCAGATACCAGATCGACTCCGACAGCGCGGTGTTCGAGAAGGCGAAGACATAGCGCAGGATCACCACCGCGAACTGGATCAGCACCATCAGGAATGCCGTCCAGGCGATGAGATTGCCGACCCGCGTGTTGACCGCGTCGATCACATTGGCGATCCGGTAGAGCGTCTGCATCTGGGGCGCGCCTTGTCGCACGGCAGGGGCGGAGCGCATCCGCCCGCGGCTTCAGATTTCGCATGACGGGGAGGGCGGCACGCCGGCAGCGCGCCGCCCGGATTTCAATGCCTAGCCTTCGGCCAGCTCGCGCTTGCGCATGTAGGACTGGTCCGACAGCTTGGACCACTCCAGCGCGATCTTCCGGAAGGCCGTGTAGCTGTCATGGACCCTCTTGGTCATCGCGTCGGCGTTCGCCGTCTCGGCGAGCACGTCCTTGGCGGCCTGGCCGGCCTGGACGAAGACCTCGTCAGGCATCTCGCGCAGATTCACGCCATGCTCGTTGATGAGTGTGTTCAGCGCCTGCGCATTTTTCGCGTTGAACTCGGCGAGGCCGATGTTGTTTTCCGCCACCGCGCTGGCCTGGAGCGCGGCCTTGTCGGTATCCGACATGCTTTCGTAAAGCTGGCGGTTCACGCCAAGGCTCAATGATGTGCCCGGCTCGTGGAATCCCGGATAATAGTAGTTTTTCACCACCTTGTAGATCCCGAAGGCGAGATCGTTATACGGGCCGACCCATTCGGTCGCGTCGATCGTGCCGGCTTGCAGCGCGGGCAGGATTTCCGCACCGGCCAGCGTCACCGGCGAGCCGCCGAGCGCGCGGATCACGTCGCCGCCAAGGCCGGGGATCCGCATCTTCAGGCCTTTGAAGTCTTCAGCCGAGTTGATGTCCTTGTTGAACCAGCCGGCCATCTGAGAGCCGGTGTTGCCGCACAGGAACGGTTTCACGTTGAAATCGGCCGCCAGCTCGTCCCACAGCTCCTGGCCGCCGCCGTGATGAAGCCAGGCATCCTGCTCGTCCGGGCGGAAGCCGAACGGCACCGCGGCGAAGAACGAGAAGGCCGGGGTCTTGCCCTGGAAGTAGTATTCCGCCGAGTGATACAGGTCGGCCGTACCTTCCTGCACGGCGTCCTGCGTCTTCAGCGCCGGCACCAATTCGCCGCCGCCATAAATGCGCACCTTGTAGCGGCCTTCCGTGGCGGCCTCGAAACGGCGGGCAAAGCGTTCGGGCGCGGTGCCCAAGCCCGGAAAGCCCTTCGGCCAGGACATGACCAGCTTGAGTTCCTTGACGCCCTGGGCGATCGCGGGCGCGGCAACCGCGGAGGCGGCGGTCGCGCCGGCGGCGATGCCGGTAGTCTTCAGAAACGAACGACGATCCATCAAAGCTCTCCTC
>CAYYSM010000353.1:2637-2940 GCA_964474225.1 uncultured Hyphomicrobiaceae bacterium | reverse complement strand
TGCCGCGGCGTCTGGAGCCGATGCTATGAGCAAATATCAGAACACTCGTGTCCGCGGCCTGCCCGGTGCTTTGCCGGAGGGCGAACGGGTTCTGTGGCAGGGATCACCGGACTGGCGTGAGTTCGCCGTGCGTGTCTTCCACACACGCTTCGTCGCCGGCTACTTCGCGATCCTGTTCGGCTGGACCATCTTCTCCACGATGTGGGAGGGCGGCACGCTGGCGGCAGCCTTGTCCTCGGCAGTCTGGTCGCTGGTAGGCGGCGCGCTGGCGCTCGGCCTGCTCTACGGGCTGGGATGGCTGAT
>CAYYSM010000353.1:0-2627 GCA_964474225.1 uncultured Hyphomicrobiaceae bacterium | reverse complement strand
TGGCTGATCGCGCGCACGACGATCTACACGCTCACCAACAAGCGAATCGCGATGCATTACGGCGTGGCCCTGCCCATGACGATAAACATTCCGCTGCGCTGCGTGGATTCCGCGGGGTTGCGGGTCCACCCGCGGGGCACGGGCGACATCCCGTTCGCCCTCAAGGGTTCGGACCGCTTCGCCTATCTGCACCTCTGGCCGAACGCGCGGCCGTGCCGGTTCTCCAAGGCCGAACCGATGATCCGGGCGATCCCAGATGTGGAGGACGCCGCGCAGATCATCGCCCGCGCCCTGGTCGCTGAGCAGCAGGCCGAAGAGGCCAGGGAAACCGCGCCCGCCGTGAAGCAGCAGGTCCGCACCGGCGCGAGGAAGCGCAAGGCGCGCAAACCGCAGCAGGCGACAGCGCAACCGCTTCCGGCTGCGGAATAGGCATCAACCGCGAAACGAGGTCCAGGTCCGATGAGCGAAAATTCGAACCATACAGGCATCCCTCGAGCGGCTCTGATCGCCATCGTGCTGCTGATCGGGTTTGCTCTCAGCGCTGTCTTCACCGGCCGGGTGGCCGATATCGGGCGGGTCAGCATGCCTCCGAGCGCGGAGGTGGACAGGGTGAGCCTGCGCTTCGTCGATCGCCAGGATGGCGCTGTCGAGGTCTACAAGGCCGCGACGGACGAGCGGATTGCGATGGTCGAGCCCGGAACGGGCGGCTTCATCCGCGGCGTGCTGCGCGGGCTGGTCCGCGAGCGCAAGTTGAGCGGCGAGCTTACACGCGCACCGTTCATGCTGCGTCGCTGGGCCGACGGGCGGTTGACTCTGGAAGATCCTCAGACCGGAAGAGTGATTGATTTAGGGGCATTTGGCGTGACAAATGCAGGGGCGTTTGCAAAATTAATGGTGTCTTCACAGTCCATGCAGTGATGGGTGTCAAGATGACCATACATACGCAGCAAATGCCCATGCCCCAGACGGGCTGGCTGAGACGAAAGAGGTTCGAGTTGCCCTGTACCGTGCGGGTCGACCACAAGTTCGAGAGCCTTCACGCGGAGGTGGATTTCGGCCAGGTCGTCGATATCCACCCCGGGGACGAGGTGATCGTTCATGGCGAGCCGATCTTCGTGCCCTACGGCGAGACGCACGAAGAGGAGCGCCGCGCCACGGTGGTTCGCGCCACCTGGCCGGAGCGGCTCTGGACCCGCCTGACAGGCGATCTCGAATTCATGGAACTCTGCGAATTCAGCTTCTCTGAAGAGAGGAAACTCTAAAGATGTCTGTTGCTGAGGAAACGCCATACGTCCCGAACGAGACAACGCAGATAGCGCAGCAGAGCACAGTGCTCAGCCCGCGCTTTTACACGACCGACTTCGAAAAGCTCGACGCCACCGATGTGAGCAGCGTGCGCGGCGAGTGGGACGAGCTTCTGGCGGAAATGCGCTCCGACCCGAACAAGAACCACTTCGTGCGCGGCGAGGAATGGGACCGGATTGACCTGGATGCTCTGCCGGAGGACCTGCGCAAGGAGTTCACCGACTTCCTCGTCAGCTCGCTGACGGCGGAGTTTTCTGGCTGCGTGCTCTATGCCGAGATGAAGAAGCGCGGCACGAACAAGGATATCTGCGAGCTGTTCAAATACATGAGCCGCGACGAGGCGCGCCACGCCGGCTTCATCAACGACGCGCTCAAGGATTTCGACATCGGCGTCGATCTCGGCTTCCTGACCAAGTCGAAGAAATACACCTTCTTCCAGCCGAAGTTCATCTTCTACGCCACCTACCTGTCCGAGAAGATCGGCTATGCGCGCTACATCACCATCTACCGCCATCTGGAGCGGAACCCGGACAAGCGCTTCCACCCGATCTTCAAGTGGTTTGAAAAGTGGTGCAATGACGAGTTCCGCCACGGCGAGGCCTTCGCCCTGCTGATGCGTGCCAACCCGCATGTCCTGAAGGGCCTCAACAAATTCTGGGTGAAATTTTTCATCCTCGCCGTCTATGCCACGATGTATGTCCGTGACCATGCCCGTCCGGCGTTCCACCGGGCGCTCGACGTCGATCCGACGGAATACGACTACCAGGTCTTCCGCATCACCTCGGAAATCTCGAAGCAGGTATTCCCGATGACCGTGGACATCGACCATCCCGGCTTCCGGGCCTCGATGGAACGGCTGCGCAAGATCTCCGACGGCATGTCAGCGGCAAAAGAGCGCGGCGGCGTCATCGGGCGGCTGAAATGGCTTACCTATATGGGTGCTGCGGCGCTGTCTTTCGCGCGGCTGTATCTCATTCCTGCAAAGAGCAACGAACTGCCGGCGCAAAGCCGCCTGGTGCCGACCTGGTAGAACGTAGGCGCGATGTTGGAATACGGTCTGGCGATCTTCTACGCTCTGTTCATCTGGTGGTTCAGCACCGGGATCATCCTGTATCTGGATGGTCTGCCGCGCCGGACCTTCAGCTGGAGCATGGTCGTCATGACCGTTATTGCGCTTGGCGCGCTTTACGGGCTATGGCTCAGCGGTAGCGAGACCTCGGTGGCGGGCGTCTATCTGTCGTTCACTTGCGGCCTGCTGATCTGGGCGTGGCACGAGTTGAGCTTCCTCACCGGATATCTCACCGGGCCGCGCCGCACCCCTT
>CAYYSM010000352.1:0-2944 GCA_964474225.1 uncultured Hyphomicrobiaceae bacterium | reverse complement strand
ACATGATGTCATAGGACTGGAAGATGTCATAGAGATATCCGCCCAGCCATGCGCCAAGGAAGCTGCCAATCTGGTGCGACAGGAAGGTGATGCCGAACAGCATGGACATCCAGCGCGGCCCAAACATGTCCGCCACCAGCCCGCTGGTGAGCGGCACGGTCGCCAGCCACAGCAGCCCGAGGAGCGCGGAGTAGATCAGCAGGCTGTAATAGGTCATCGGCAGCAGGACAAAGGCGAGGAAGACCACTGCCCGCGCGCCGTAGAGGAAGACGAGCAGGTGCCGCTTCTCGAAGCGTCCGCCGAGCTGGCCGAAAATATACGTGCCTGCGATGTTGCCGATCCCGATGATCATCAGCGCGAGCATCCCGGTTTCGGCGCTGAAGCCCTGGTCCGTCACGTAGGCCGGCAGGTGCGTCGCGACGAAGGCGATGTGAAAGCCGCAGACGAAGAATCCGATGGAGAGCAGGCGGAAATCGCGGTCTGGCATCGCTTCGCCAAGCGCGGCGCGGATCGTCTGCTGGCCCGTTGGCGCGGCGCTGGCCGCCCGGCCCTTCGCCTCGCGTCCCGCGCCGGAGGCCAGCGTCCAGCCCAGCGGGGCCATCATCGCCGCGGTCAGCGCCAGGATGACGAGGCTGAAGGACCAGCCGTAGGAGTCGATCAGCACATGAGCATAGGGAAGCGCGGCGAATTGGCCGATGGCGCTGCCCATGCTTGCCAGGCCCAGCGCCTTGGCGCGGCTTTCCTCGGGTGCGGCGCGGCCGACGACGCCGAGCACGGCTGTAAAGCCCGTGCCGCTGACGCCCAGCCCGATGAGCACGCCGGCGGTCAGCAGGCTCGCCTCGCCCGAGGCATTCGCCATGATGAGAAGGCCGCCGGCATAGAGCAGCGCGCCCACGGTTAGCACGCGGCCTGCCCCGTATTTGTCCGCGAAGCCGCCGAAGGCTGGCGCGGTGAAACCCCACATCAGGTTCGCCAGCGCCATCGACAGGCCGAACGCCTCGCGCCCCAGCCCGAGATCCATGCTGATCGGGTTCAGGAACAGGCCGAAGCTCTGGCGGATGCCCATGTTGATGGCGAGCACGAGGCTCGCCGCCAGCACGATGATCCAGAGCAGCGGCGTCGCAGCGATACGCGGAGAAGCCAAAGCGAGAATCCTGCTGTTGGCAGCGGCGCTTCACCGCTGCGCGTAAACTGGACTTGAGTCTAAGCCGCTGCCATATTCCAGCGCAAACGCAAAAAGCGGATCGCTGATATGAGCCTGTTGTCCGACATATTTACCTGGTGGAACGGCGCGACGCTGGGCACCAAGCTGTTTACGCGCCGTCACGGCCAACTGGTCGGCGAGGACGAGTGGGGCAACAAATATTATGAGCAGCGCGACGGCAAAGGCCCGCTGGGCAAGCCGCGCCGCTGGGTCATCTACAACGGCGTGGCCGAAGCCTCCAAGGTGCCGCCGGAGTGGCATGCCTGGCTGCACTACACGGTCGATACGCCGCCGACGGAAGAGGCCTACCGCGCCAAGCCGTGGGAAAAGCCGCACATCCCCAACATGACCGGCACGCCGCAGGCTTACCGCCCGCCGGGAAGCATCCTGCGCCCGAATCCGCGCCCGCAGGGCGAGCCGGATTATGAACCGTGGCAAGCCGAATGAGCGCGCAAACGTCTCACGCACGGCCGGAACGGGCTCAGACCTGGAGCGCGGCGAGCTATGACGCGAACGCCCGCTTTGTTTCCGAATATGGCGTGGAAATCCTCAACTGGCTTGCGCCGCGGCCGGGCGAGCGCATTCTCGATCTGGGCTGCGGCGACGGGGTGCTGAGCCAGAAGATCGCCGCGGCGGGCGCGGGAGTCGTCGGCGCGGACACCAGCGAAGATTTGCTCCGCGCGGCCCGCGAGCGCGGCATCGACGCGCGGCATATCGACGGTGAGGCGCTGCCTTTCGACCGCGAGTTCGACGCGGTGTTCTCCAACGCCGCGCTGCACTGGATGCGCGACGCCGACGCGGTCATCGACGGGGTGAGGCGTGCGCTCAAGCCCGGCGGCCGCTTTGTTGCCGAATTCGGCGGGCACGGAAATGTTGCGGCCTGCATCACGGCCATGCGCGCGGCGGCGGAAAAGTTCGGCGGCGACGCGGCGCTGGCCGGTCCGTGGTTCTTCCCGACGCCGGAGGCGTACCGGGCGCGGCTGGAGGGCGCGGGCTTTGCGGTCGAGCGCACCGAGCTGGTGGCGCGGCCCACGCCGCTGCCGACGGGCATGGAGGGCTGGCTGATGACCTTCCGGCCGCCGTTCTTCGCGCAGTTCGGGAGCCGCCAGGACGAGGTGCTGGCATGGGTCACCGATCTGCTGGAGCCGGTGCTGCGCGCCAGCGACGGCCAGTGGTTCGCCGATTACATGCGCCTGCGCGTGGCCGCGACGCGTCAATGAACCTGAAACGCCTCTAGCCGATGAGACAGCGCATCATGGCACGACTGGGAGCGATTGCCTTAGCGGCCTTCCTGACGCTCACCGCCTTCCCGACGGAAGCGGCCAAGATCGCCAACAACGTCGCCGTCTTCGCCGCGCTCGACAAGGTGACGGCGCGGGTCTCCAAGCTGGAAGTCCCGATGGACGAGACGACCGTATTCGGCGCGCTGAAGATCACCCCGCGCGCCTGCTACACCCGCCCGCCGACGGAGCGCCCGCGCACCTCGGTATTTGTCGAGATCGACGAAATTCAGCTCGACGGCAAGGAAAAGCGCATCTTCACGGGCTGGATGTTCGCCGAAAGCCCGGGCGTTCACGGGGTTGAGCACCCGGTGTTCGATGTCTGGCTCACCAGTTGCAAGATGCCGGACGGCGAAGTATCGGGCGAAAGCCGCTGAAAATCGGCCTTGCCGCGTACCGCAGCAGCCAGAAGGCTCTGAAACTGCTCGCGGCCGATCTCCCGTGCGCCGAAGTTCTTCAG
>CAYYSM010000351.1:0-2953 GCA_964474225.1 uncultured Hyphomicrobiaceae bacterium | reverse complement strand
GAGGGCAAGGCGAAAATCCTCTATGAAGGCCCGGAACCCGGCACGCTGATCCAGCACTTCAAGGACGACGCGACCGCCTTCAACAACCAGAAGCACGCGCTGATCGAGGGCAAGGGGGTGCTGAACAACCGCATCTCCGAGTTCATGTTCACCCAGCTCGAAGCCATCGGCATCCCGACGCATTTCATCCGCCGGCTGAACATGCGCGAGCAGCTTGTGCGCTCGGTTGAGATCGTTCCTGTCGAGGTGGTCGTGCGCAACGTGGCGGCCGGCTCGATCTGCAAGCGCCTTGGTCTGGAGGAAGGCACGCCGCTGCCGCGCTCGATCATAGAGTTCTACTACAAGGCGGACGAGCTGAACGACCCGATGGTCACGGAGGAGCACATCACCGCCTTTGGCTGGGCCACCCCGCAGGAGATCGACGACATGATCTCCATGACCCAGCGGGTGAATGACTTCCTCAGCGGCCTGTTCCTCGGCGTGGGCATCCGGCTGGTCGACTTCAAGCTGGAGTTCGGCCGCCAGTACGACAACGACATGGTGCGCCTGATCGTGGCGGACGAGATCAGCCCGGATGGCTGCCGCCTGTGGGACATCCAGAGCCAGGAAAAGCTCGACAAGGACCGCTTCCGCCGCGACCTCGGCGATCTGATCGAGGCGTATCAGGAAGTCGCGCGCCGCCTGGGCATTCTTGTGGAAAACGAGCAAGGCAAGCATCAGGGGCCGATACTCGTCCGGTCGAGTTGAGTACCACAGACGCAAGCTGATCGCGGGAGGGGCGCATGGCCATGACAGCGCGGATCTGGGTCACGCTGAAGCCCGGCGTGCTCGATCCTCAGGGCAAGGCGATCGCGGGCGCGCTGGACTCGCTGGGCTTTTCCGGCGTTGAGGACGTGCGCCAGGGCAAATACCTCGAAGTGAAGCTGGACGCGCCCGACGAAGCGCAGGCCCGCCAGGATGTCGAGCGCATGTGCGAAGAGCTGCTCGCCAACACCGTCATCGAGACCTACCGCTTTGAGCTGGAGCAGGCATGAACGCCAGCGTGATCGTCTTTCCCGGCTCCAACTGTGACCGCGATGTCGCCCGCGCGCTTCAAGCCGCGTCCGGCCGCGCGCCGCGGATCGTCTGGCATGGCGAGACGGAACTTCCCGCCAGCGATCTGATCGTGCTGCCGGGCGGGTTTTCCTATGGCGATTATCTGCGCGCCGGGGCGATGGCCGCGCATTCGCCGATCATGCGCGCAGTCGTCGAGCGGGCGCGCGAAGGCGTGCCGGTGCTGGGCATCTGCAACGGCTTCCAGATCCTGACCGAGACGGGATTGCTGCCCGGCGCATTGATGCGCAACGCCTCGCTGGAGTTTATCTGCAAGGACGTATATCTGCGCGTCGAGTCCACGGAGACCCTGTACACGCGGCCATATCGTGCCGGGCAGGTCGTCCGCTTTCCGGTCGCGCATCACGACGGCAACTATTTCGCCGACCCCGACACGCTGCGGATGCTGGATGGCGAAGGCCGCATCGTCTTCCGCTATTGCGACGCCAGCGGCAACGCCACGCCAGAGGCCAACCCGAACGGCTCGCAGCACAATATCGCCGGCATCCGCAGCGCCGATGGCCGCATCCTCGGCCTGATGCCGCACCCGGAGCGGCTGGCCGACCCGGCGCTGGGCGGCGCCGATGGCGTCCCGATGTTCCGCGCGCTGGCGGAGACGCTTTCGGGCCGGGCTGGCGCAGCGCAAGCGATTCACGTATAGAGGCAACTCTCAGAGAGGCGGGCCATGAGCTTTGATGAACAAGTTGACAAGCTGAAAGAGGAACTGCGGACCAAACAGCTCGAGCCCGCCCAGCGCGTCGAGGCTGTCGCCACTCTCGTCAGCAAGCTGCAGAACACGATCAACAGTCGCCGGCTGGAATTCGCGCTTAACGACCAGCCCGGCAGCTACAGCTTGACCGTGAAGCACACCGGCAGCAAGGAAGATCTGGCGGCGATCATGGTCAACGAGGATGGCAGCATCACCTTCCGTGCAATCGCGACCGATGAGGACGCCATGAACGACGATGAGGACGATGATCTGGGATATTTCCCGGCCTATGTCGAGTATTTCGACGAGGCGGAATTCCTCGA
This sequence comes from uncultured Hyphomicrobiaceae bacterium, assembly GCA_964474225.1. Taxonomy (GTDB): domain Bacteria; phylum Pseudomonadota; class Alphaproteobacteria; order Rhizobiales; family Rhodomicrobiaceae; genus Dichotomicrobium. Next base: position 829 of record CAYYSM010000351.1, on the reverse strand, counting down.
AGACATCCCCGAAGTCCTGAAGCTGGGCGTTGCCGAGTACGAGCTCGATCAGGAAGAAGGCGGCGCCTGATAGCGTGCCGCCGCTAGCAACGGCCCGCCTGCCGCGGGCGGGCCGCCAAGTTGTGCGCCAGCCCTTGTTTGAACGGTCCGCTGATGACCGCCGTTTCCGCAGAGATCACGCCGGAATTGATCGCCGAGCACGGCCTCAAGCCTGATGAGGCCGAGCGGATGGTCGAAATCCTCGGGCGCAAGCCCACCCCGACCGAACTCGGCATATTTTCGGTGATGTGGTCGGAGCACTGCTCCTACAAATCCTCGCGTGTCTGGCTCAAGATGCTGCCGACCGACGGCCCGCAGGTCATCCAGGGTCCGGGCGAGAACGCCGGCGTGGTCGATATCGGCGACGGCGACGCGGTCGTCTTCAAGATGGAGAGCCACAACCACCCGTCCTACATCGAGCCGTACCAGGGCGCGGCGACGGGCGTGGGCGGCATCATGCGCGATGTGTTCACGATGGGCGCGCGGCCTGTGGCGAATCTGAACGCGCTGCGCTTCGGCGCGCCGGAGCATCCGAAGACGCGGCACCTGCTCTCCGGCGTTGTGGAGGGCATCGGCGGCTACGGCAACTGCACCGGCGTCCCCACCGTCGGCGGCGAGGTGAATTTCGACGCGCGCTACAACAACAACATCCTTGTCAACGCGATGTGCGTCGGCACCGCCCGCGCCGAAAAGATCTTCTATTCCGCCGCGCGCGGGGCCGGTCATTCGGTGGTCTATGTCGGCTCGAAGACCGGGCGCGACGGAATCCACGGCGCGACGATGGCCTCCG
>CAYYSM010000350.1:0-2959 GCA_964474225.1 uncultured Hyphomicrobiaceae bacterium | reverse complement strand
GCAGCCGGTCTTCCCGCGCTTTATTGAACAGGATGAGACACAAGCCGCTCAGTAATGCTTATCGACAGCCATTGCCATCTGGACTTTTCCGATTTCGCCCCGGAACGCGACGCGGTCATTGAGCGTGCGCGCGAGGCCGGCGTCAGCCCGATGATCACGATCTCCACGCGTATGCGCCGGTTCGAGGAGATTTACGCGCTGACGCAGGCCTATGCGGACGTGTTCTGCTCGGCCGGCACCCATCCGCATTACGCGAGCGAGGAAAAGGATGTGCCGCTGGAGGACATTCTGGCGGCGGCCGAGCGGGACAAGGTCGTCGCGATCGGCGAGGCGGGGCTGGACTATCACTATGACTTCAGCGCGGTTGAGGATCAGAAGGCGGGCTTCCGCCGCCATATCCAGGCCGCTCGGCAGACCGGCCTGCCGCTGGTGATCCACTCGCGCGAAGCCGAGGAAGACACTGCCGCGATTCTTGAAGACGAGATGGGCAAGGGCGCGTTCAGCGCCGTGCTGCACTGCTTCACCTCCGGGCCGGAGCTGGCGCGGCGCGGGCTGGCGCTGGGGCTTTACGTCTCGTTCTCCGGCGTCCTGACCTTCAAGAAGTCGGAAGAACTCCGCGAGATCGCCGCGACCGTGCCGATGGACCGGCTGCTGGTCGAGACCGACGCGCCTTATCTCGCGCCGGTGCCCTACCGGGGCAAGCGCAACGAGCCGGCCTATGTCCGCCACACGGCGAAGGTGCTGGCCGAGGTCAAGGGCGTGAGCGAGGACGCGATCGCCCGCGCCACAACCGAGAACGTCTACCGGTTGTTTTCGCGGATGCCCCGCGATGCGGCCGTTACCCCCCGTGAGCAAGGCCGGGTGGCCTGATGCCATATCGCTTCACGATCCTGGGCTGCGGCTCTTCGGGCGGCGTGCCGCGCATCGGCGGCGACTGGGGCAGATGCGATCCGAACGAGCCGCGCAACCGCCGGACGCGCTGCTCGCTGCTGATCGAGCGCATCGGCGATCACGGGACGACGACCGTGCTGGTCGATAGCTGCCCCGACATGCGCGAACAGTTCCTGCGCCATGACGTCGCCTGGCTCGACGGTGTGCTCTACACCCACGACCATGCGGACCACACGCACGGCATAGACGATCTCCGCGCCATCGTTTTCCGCCGGCGCGAGCAGCTTGACGTCTACTTTGACGAGCCGACGCGCGCCGCGCTGGAACACCGCTTTTATTATGTTTTCCACGCGCCGGAAGGCAGCCCCTATCCGCCGATCCTGCGCCCGCACACGATCCGGCCGGGCAAGCCGGTGCAGATCGACGGCGCGGGTGGCGCGATCGAGGCGATGCCGTTTGCCCAGCTTCACGGCAACATCGTCTCGCTCGGCTTTCGGGTCGGCGGGCTGGCCTATTCAAGCGATATCAGCGGGCTGCCGGACAGTTCTCTGCCGCTGATGGAGGGCGTCGAAATCTGGGTCGTCGATGCGCTGCGTCATACGCCGGCGCATCCGGCGCATTTCACGGTTGAGCAGGCGCTCGACTGGATCCGGCGGCTGGACGTGCCGCACGGCGTGCTCACGCACATGCACAACGATCTGGACTATAACGAGTTGAAGCGGGACCTGCCGCGCGGGATCGAGCCGGCCTATGACGGCATGGTCATCGAGATGCCGGACTGAGTGATTTTCGCTCGTACTGAGACATCGCAGGCGTCTTTGCCGGACTTGATCCGGCAATCCAGCCTCGATACCCGATGGCCGCAGTAATGGATGCCCGTGTCAAGCACGGGCATGACATCGTTCGTGGTGAGCGAAAAGGGCGCTAGCGGGAGCCAGCTTTCGCCGCGTAATCCTCGAAATCGAAGCGCTGGCCGGTCATCTCGCAGTCCGGGCTGGCGAGATCGACGAACAGCGGCACGACGGCCTCCGGCGGCTTGAGCGTGGCCGGGTCCTCGCCCGGATAGGCGGCCGCGCGCATCGCCGTGCGGGTGCGGCCCGGATTGACGATGTTGACGCGTACCGGCGTCGAGGCGGTCTCCGCAGCGTAGGTGAGGGCCAGCGTCTCCAGCGCCGCCTTGGTGGTCGCGTATTCCCCCCAATAGGCCCGCGGCGCCATGGCCACGCCAGAGGAAACGAAAATCGCCCGCCCGGCATCAGAGCGGCGCAGGAGCGGGTCGAGCGTGCGGATCAGGCGCATGTTCGCCGTGACGTTGACGGCCATGACTTCGTCCCAGTCGCGGTCCTGGATATGCGCGACGGGCGTCAGCGTGCCGAGCACCCCGGCATTGGCGACGAAAATGTCGATATGCGGCCAGCGCTGGTAAAGCGTGGGCCCGAGCGCATCGACCTTGTCGCCCTGCTTGAGATTGAGCGTGATGAGCGAGCAGGCCCCGCCTTCGGCCTTGATCTCGTCGTCCAACTCCTCCAATGCGCCCTTGGTGCGCGCCACGGCGATGACGTGCGCGCCTTCCCGCGCGAAGCCCAGCGCCACGGCGCGCCCGATCCCGCGGGAAGCGCCGGTAATGACGGCGGTGCGCCCGGCCAATCGCTTGGCCGTCTCGCTCTGGGCAACCGTTTCTGACATGCGGCTTAGCTTGCTTCGGCCAGCAGCGAAAGCTGGCGGTGCGGCTGGTTGTCGTCCTGATCGACTAGCCGCGTGGGATAATCGCCGGTGAAGTAATGATCGGCGAATTGCGGGTTCACCGGGTCGCGCGCATCATAGCCGAGCGCGCGGTAGATGCCGTCCACCGTCAGGAAGGCGAGGCTCTCCACGCCGATGAAGTCGCGCATTTCCTCAAGCGAATGGTGTGAGGCCAGCAGCTTGGCCTTTTCCGGCGTGTCGATGCCGTAGAAATCCGGATAGCTGACCGGTGGGCAGGCCACGCGCATATGCACCTCAGCCGCGCCCTTTTCATACATCATCTGCACGATCTTGATCGACGTGGTGCCGCGCACGATGCTGTCGT
>CAYYSM010000349.1:0-2963 GCA_964474225.1 uncultured Hyphomicrobiaceae bacterium | reverse complement strand
TCGGCGATGTCCGTGAGCTTCACGCCCTCGGCGTGGAGCGTGCCGTTCCGATAGGTGAAATGATGCATGGCACCTGCCCTTGAGCGCTTTCGCGGGCCCCGGCCTCTTGCCCGCGCGGCGCGGGCGGGATCAGAGCAGAGCGTCGAGGATGAACGGGTCGTGCGGCTCTTCGACCTTCTCTTCGCGCTCCTCGATGACTTCACCACCTTCGCCGCTCACGCCATCGGCCTGGGCCGTCTTGGCCGGGTCGACCGGCGGCTCCAGCGGTCCGCGCTTGCCGCAGGCGGTCAACCCGAAGGCAAGCACAAGCAGCGCAGCGCCGAACGCAACATGTTTCTTCTGCATGGCTCCGTCCCCCTGTCCGTCGCCGGCCGGTGCCTGGCCGTTACCACGCGATCCTGCTCATCATTAAGACTGTTCCGTGAGGCGTTGCAACCATGCGCTAGCCTGCGCGCGCACATTTTCCGGCGCTGTGCCCCCAAAGCTCCGCCGGCTGGCCACCGAATTCTCGACCGACAGGACATCGAAGACATCCCCGGTGATGCGCGGTTCGATGGCCTGCATCTCGGCAAGCGGCACCGCCTCCAGCGCCAGCCCGCGCTCTTCGGCCAGCCGCACGATGCGCCCGGTCACGTGATGCGCCTCGCGAAACGGCATCCCGAGCGCGCGCACCAGCCAGTCGGCGAGGTCCGTCGCCGTGGAATAGCCGCGCGCCGCAGCCTCACGCATCCGCCCCGTGTTGGGCTGGAGGTCGTCGATCATGCCGGTCATCGCCGGGAGCATCAGCGCCAGCGCATCGAGCGCCTCGAAGGCTGGCTCCTTGTCCTCCTGCATGTCCTTGGAATAGGCGAGCGGCAGCCCCTTCATCACGATCGCGATCGCCTGGAATGCCCCGGCGATCCGTCCGACCTTGGCGCGCACCAGCTCGGCTGCGTCGGGGTTGCGCTTCTGCGGCATGATGGACGAGCCGGTGGTGAACCGGTCCGACAGCGCGGCGAACCCGAACTCGGCGGAGCACCACAGCACGATCTCCTCGGCCAGCCGCGAGAGATGCACCGCCAGGATAGTCCCCGCCGCCAGCGTTTCCATCACAAAATCGCGCGCAGAAACGGCATCGAGCGAGTTCGCCATCGCCCGGTCGAACCCGAGCGCGCTCGCCGTGGCCGCGCGGTCGATCGGGAACGACGTGCCGGCCAGCGCCGCCGCGCCCAGCGGGCTTTCGTTGAGCCGCGCGCGGGCATCCATCAGCCGCCCGCGATCGCGCGCGAACATCTCGACATAGGCGAGCAGATGATGGCCGAGGGTCACGGGCTGAGCGGTCTGAAGGTGTGTGAAGCCGGGCATCACGTCGTCCGCATGGTCCCCAGCCTTCCGCGCCAGCGCGGTCTGAAGCCTTGTGATCTCGCCGGCCAGGTCGTCGAGCGCATTGCGGATATAAAGGCGCAGATCGGTCGCCACCTGATCGTTGCGCGAGCGCGCGGTGTGTAGCTTGCCCGCCGCCGGCCCGATCAAATCGGCCAGCCGCGCCTCGACATTCATGTGGATGTCTTCAAGCTCGCGCGAGAAGGCGAAGCGATCCTCGGCGATCTCCTGTTCGACTTGATCCAGCCCTGCAGCAATCGTCTCGGCTTCCTCGCGCGTTAAGATGCCGCACGCGGCGAGCATGGCGGCGTGCGCCTTCGAGCCGCGAATATCCTGACGGTACAAGCGCTTGTCGAAGTCGATCGAGGCGTTGATCTCCGCCATGATGGCGTCTGCAGCGCTTGCAAACCGCCCGCCCCACATTTTATTGCCCATGAGATGTTTGTTTCACCAACAGCTGAGTGGACGAAATGGCGCGCGATACCGGCACTTCCTCAGACAAGACGCCACGCGGCCCAGGTTTTCTCATCTATATCGCGGGGATGGCGCTTGCGGCAATCGCTGGCTTCGCGGTCGCGGAGTTCGTGGTGACGCCCGCGCAGCAGGCAGTGACGCTCGCGGAGCGGCCCATGGCGGCGTCCGGCCAAAGCGCCCAAGCCGCGCAAAAGGACACCGGCCTCGACAAGCTCGTCGTTCACGGATCGCCGCGCGAGGTGCCGGAGTTCTCCTTCATCGACGGCGCGGGCGAGACGCGCATGCTCGCGGACTGGAGCGGCAAGCTGCTGCTGGTGAACATCTGGGCGACCTGGTGCGCGCCGTGCAAGGAAGAGATGCCTGCGCTCGACCGGCTGGAGGCCAAGCTGGGCGGAGAGAATTTCGCGGTGCTGCCGATCAGCGTGGATCGGGGCGGGCTACAGAAGCCGCGCGGCTTCCTCGAAGAGATCAACGCGGACAACCTGCCCCTGCTGCTCGACGAAACGGCGCGGCTCAACTTCAAGCTCGAAGTCATGGGCCTGCCGGCAACGCTCATCATCGACGAGCAGGGCCGCGAGATCGCCCGGATGATCGGCCCCGCGGAGTGGGATTCGCCCGAGGCGATCGCGCGGCTGCGCCAGCTCATGGCGGCCGAGGGCTAACCGGAGAAATGTTCGAACGGACGGAATCGCGCCGCAACAGTCATTGCGAGCGTAGCGGAGCAATCCAGCCCCGGCACGCCGTGCCGTTGGATTGCTTCGGCCCTTCCGGGCCTCGCAATGACGTGGCCCATAGTGATCGACAAGCGCGTCAATCCTTGAAGTGCACCTCATCCACCGTCACCACGCGGAAGGTGCGCATAGTGTCGTCCTGCTCGTGGATCGATACGTATTCGCCGGGAATGAAGTGTTCGTCGTTGAAGCGGTAGCCCGCTTCGTCATCGTCCTCGTCTCCGTAAATATCGTAATGAAAGGCCCAGTGCCCGCCGGGCTTGCGCACCAGATGGCCGAGCTCGTCGTCCTCGTCGCCCCAGAAGCGGCGCACGCGGCAATGCTCGCGCTCCTTCTTCCATAGCTCCGGGTCGAGTTTGCCGTCCGCATCCAGCGGTGCGACAAGGTCGTAACCAT
>CAYYSM010000348.1:0-2970 GCA_964474225.1 uncultured Hyphomicrobiaceae bacterium | reverse complement strand
GCACTATCGTTCACGCCTTCGATGACGCCGAGGAAGGCGCCGTGTACTGCGTCACCCGGTACCGGGACGCCGACCAGAATCTCCGAACGCAGTTCAAGAAGATCATCGAGCGGGCCGGTATTGAGCCGTGGGGCAAGCCGTTCCAGAATCTGCGCAGCTCCCGCGAAACCGAACTGGCCGAGACCTTCCGGCGGATCGCAGCGGACGGCGCGGACGCTTTTTACCAGGGGCCGATCGCGCGCGATATCGTTGATGCCATCCGCAATGCGCACCGCAACCCCGGCGACATGACGCTGACCGATCTGGCCAATTACCGGGCGAAGGCGCGCGCGCCGGTCTGCGGGCCATATCGCGCCTATCGCGTGTGCGGGATGGGGCCGCCGACCTCGGGCGGGCTGACGGTGCTGCAGGTGCTGACGATGCTGGAGCGGTTCGACCTTGGCGAGGCGCCGCTGAACGCGCGGGCGCTGCATCTGATCGCCGAGGCGCAACGGCTCGCCTACGCGGACCGCGGCAAATACATGGCCGATGCCGATTTCGTCGATGTCCCGATGGGGCTGATCGACCGGGAGTATCTGCGCGCGCGCAGCGAGCTGATCTCGCCGCATCGCGCGATGGACCGCGCGGAGCCGGGCGACCCGCCGGGCAGCCCGGTTTTCGGCAACGGCGAAAGCGCAGAGCAGCCGGGCACGAGCCACATCTCGATCATCGACGCGGAGGGCAACGTCGCCTCCATGACCTCCTCGATCGAGCGGGCGTTCGGCTCCGGCCTGATGGTGCGCGGTTTCCTGCTTAACAATCAGCTGACCGACTTCTCCTTCCGCCCCAGCGACGCAGAGGGACGCCCGGTCGCCAACCGCGTCGCGGCGGGCAAGCGTCCGCGCAGCTCGATGTCGCCCACTATTGCCTTCGCGGACGGTAAACCGGCCATCGTCACCGGTTCGCCCGGCGGCAGCCGCATCATCCTCTACACGCTGAAATCGCTGATCGCCGCGATCGACTGGGGCCTGAACGCGCAGGAGGCGGTGTCTCTGCCTAACTTCGGCAGCCGGGGCGGCCCGCTGGCGCTGGAAGGCGGCCACGACTGGTCGGCGCAGGCGCAAGCGCTGCGCGGCCTGGGCCACAACCTGCGCGGCACCGCGATGACCTCCGGCATTCACATGATCATCGCGCGCGACGGCGTGCTCGAAGGCGGGGCCGACCCGCGCCGCGACGGCCAGGCGCTCGCCGATTAGTCGACGCCGAGACAAACACATGACGCAGCCCGCCCGCCCCATGTAAGGTCAGCGCAGGAGGCGATGCATGACCGACGTGGCGGAGAAGGTCCGGTTCCTGAGCCAGCCCGCGGCCTACGGGCCCGACGTGCGGGACGTCGAGGTGCGCGAGACGCACATGTCCTGGGTGTTCCTGACCGAACGCCACGTCTACAAGCTGAAAAAGCCGGTCACCTATCCGCATCTCGACTTCAGCACGATCGAGAAGCGCCGCCGCAATTGCGAGGCCGAGGTACGCCTCAACCGGCGGCTGGCGGATAACGTCTATCTCGGCATCCTCGCGCTGCGCCGGGACGCGCATGGGCTGCACCTCGACGGCGCGGGCGAGATCGTCGACTGGCTCGTGCACATGAACCGGCTGCCAGAGGCAGACATGCTCGACCGGCGCATCGCCGACGGGCGGCTTGAGCGGACGGACATCGAAACGCTCGCGAATTTCCTGGCCGATTTCTACGCGCGCACCCAGGCGGAGACCGACGAGGCCTATCTCGACCATCTCGCGCGCGAGCAGCCGATCAACCGCTCGGTGCTGGAGCTGCCAGAACTGGGCTTCCGCGAGACGGCCCTGCCGCTGCTCGATGCGCTGGATCGTGCGATCGACGATCTGCGCCCGGCGCTCGAAGCGCGTATCGCGGCGGGGTGCATGGTGGAGGGCCACGGCGACCTGCGGCCCGAGCATGTCTGCCTGAACGACAGCCCGCAGATCATTGACGGCCTCGAATTCAACCGGCGGATGCGCATCATCGACCCTTTCGACGAGGTCAACTATCTCGGCCTCGAATGCGAGATGGAAGGCGCGCACTGGATCCGCCCGGTGCTGCTGGAGATGCTGGCGCGTCGCATCGACCAGCGCCCGGAGCCAGCGGTGATGGCGCTATACGGCACGTTCCGCATGCTGCTGCGCGCCCGGCTGAGCGCCGCGCATCTGCTGGAGGATCACATCCGCAAGCCGGACAAGTGGGGGCCGCAGACCTTCGCCTATCTGGCGCTGGCCGAGCGCGAGGCGGTCAATCTTCCATCGCGAGCAGATCAGACAGCGATCCGCTCCCCCGCAGGCACATGATCGCGTCGGCGATGAGCGGGCCGGCGGGCACGATGCGCAGCTTCGCGGCGCGCGCCTTGGCCTCCACGGCGGTGCGGACGCTGTCGGTGACGACCACGCCGTCGATCACGTCGCTGGCGAAGAAGGCGTCGCTTCCCTCGCCGAACAGGCCGTGCGCGGCGAGCGCATGGACCCGTGATGCGCCGTGTTCGCGGCAGGCTTCGGCCGCGCGCACCATCGTTCCGCCAGAGCCGATCATGTCATCGAAGATGAAGACGCTCGCGTCCTTGACGTCGCCGGCGAACAGCGTGCCGGAGACGACGCCCCGGCTGCGCCGCTTCTCCATGAAGCCGAAGCCGGCCTCCGCGCCCGTTTCCGCCTCATAGGTCTCCTTCAGGAGCTGCGCGCGCTTCATCCCGCCGCCATCGGGCGAAACCACTGCGACGGGCTGGCCGCTCGCCAGCTCCTTGATAATCGGCGTGAACAGCTTGCGCGTGTCGAGGTGTACCGTGCGGCAGCGATAGGCGTTCTGGAATGCCGCGAGGTTATGCGCTTGCAGCGTCACCACGCAATCCGCGCCCGCCGCCTCGAAAAGCTGCGCCACATACTTGGTCGTCACCGGGTCCCGCGCCTTCGTCTGCCGGTCCTTGCGCG
>CAYYSM010000347.1:0-2979 GCA_964474225.1 uncultured Hyphomicrobiaceae bacterium | reverse complement strand
GAAGAAGCTGCCGCTGCTGGCCGATGTGCGCGACGAGTCGACCGAGGACATCCGCATCGTGCTGGAGCCGCGCGCGCGCACCGTCGAGCCCGATGTGCTGATGGAGCAGCTATTCCGCTTCACCGATCTGGAATCGCGCATCCCGCTCAACATGAACGTGCTCAGCTGCGGGAAGGTGCCGCGCGTTCTCTCCCTGCGCGAGGTGCTGAGCGAATGGCTTGCGCACCGCAAGGAGGTGCTGGGCCGGCGCTCGCGCCACCGGCTGGCGAAGATCGAACATCGGCTGGAGGTGCTGGGCGGGTATCTCGTCGCCTATCTGAACATCGACGAGGTCATCCACATCATCCGCGAGGAGGACCACCCCAAGGCGGTGATGATGCAGCGCTTCGACCTGTCGGACGTGCAGGCCGAGGCGATCCTGAACATGCGGCTGCGCGCGCTGCGCAAGCTCGAAGAATTCGAAATCCGCAAGGAGCATGACAACCTCACCGCCGAGAAGGGCGAGATCGAAGCGCTGCTGGCCTCCGACGACAAGCAGTGGGCGCGCATTTCCGACGAGATTGGCGAGGTCCGCGCGCGCTTCGGTAAGGACACGGAGGTGGGCCGCCGCCGGACCGATTTCGGCGACGTGCCGCAGATCGAGGTGAACCTTGACGAGGCGCTGATCGAGCGCGAGCCGATCACCGTCATCCTGTCGGAAAAGGGCTGGATCCGCGCGCTCAAGGGCCACGGCAACGACCTGGACAAGCTCCAGTTCAAGACCGGCGACAAGCTCTTGCGCGCGCTGAAGGCGCAGACCACCGACAAGCTCATCCTGTTCGCCACCAACGGCAAGTTCTACACGCTCGCCGCAAGCGACCTGCCCGGCGGGCGCGGCGCGGGCGAACCGGTGCGGCTGATGGTCGACCTGGAGGAGGACGCCGGGATCGTCGAGTTGTTCGTGCACGACCCGAAGCGCAAGCTGCTGATCGCCTCAAGCGGCGGCAACGGCTTCATCGTGAGCGAAAGCGAGGTCTACGCTGCCACGCGCAAGGGCAAGCAGGCGCTCAACCTCGGCAAGGGCGAGCGGGCGGTGGTCTGCACGCCTGCCGAAGGCGACAGCGTGGCGGTGGTCGGCGACAACCGCAAGCTGCTGGTTTTCGGGCTGGACGAGGTCAACGAGATGACGCGCGGGCGCGGCGTCCGGCTCCAGCGCTATCGCGGCGCGGCGTTGAGCGATGCGCGCTGCTTCACCCGCGCCGACGGCCTGCAATGGCGAGACAGCGCCGGGCGCACCCGCACGGTCACCGATCTGACCGAATGGACCGGCAGCCGCGCCAGCGCTGGCAAGCCGGTGCCGCGCGGCTTCCCGAAATCCGGCCGCTTCGACGACACCGCCGCGCAATAAAAAAACGGCCGGGCATGAACCCGGCCGCTTCTATTCCATGCCTTGAGCGCGCTTAGCGCAGATACGGGCAGAGGCGGCGCTCACCGCCATAGGTTGTGTACATGCCCGTGTCCCACTCGAAGGAGCGGAATTCGCGGTCGCACTTGCGCCAGCGCCACTCCTCGTCGCGGTAGCGGCGGGCGCGCTCCTCGGCGACACCCTGCGCGATCAGCGAGCCAATCACGCCGACAGCCACGCCCGCGCCGAAATCACCGGCATCCGCCACGCGGACACCATCGACGCCGGCCGGGGCTTCCATGCCCGCTGGCAGCGCGGACAGCGGAGCCTCCACCTGGGCCGCCGAAGCCGTGCCGGCGAAACCGGCCGCGATCAGCAGCGCGGCGCAGATTGACGTGAAAAATGTTTTCATCTGGTTCCCCTCTTCCTCACAGTTACCTGATCCTCGGCCACTCCCGATTTGGAACATAGCACAAACGGCCTGCTCACAAAACGCGGCCGTGGCCGGTGGTCAAGCAAAAATCGTTTCAGCCTTCGGCCGGCGATGCCGCTTTCTCCATCTGTCGCAGCAGGCGCGCGCGCTCGTCGGGCAAATGCATCTCGGCGGGGGCGAGGACCCATCTTTCGAGAAAATAGCCCGTGAGCCGCAGACCGTCGCAAATGTCGGCGGGGGTCGGGGGCGCATCCTTGCCGGCGAGGAACGGCGGCAGGGGCAGCAGCTTGTCCTTGTAGGGCGCGCCGGCCTCGGCGCTGACGGCACGACCCGACTTCGGCGAGACATAGCGCAGATTCGCCCGCGTCCCGCTCGCCGCGCAGCGGCTCAGGTCAAGCCCGAAGCCCAGCTCCCCGATCAGCGCCAGCTCCCACCTCACCAGCAGCGCCGGCCACACATCCGGCTCCGGCAACGCCGCCATGATTTCCCGCAGGCTCTCATACACCTCCGGGTGCGGATCGCGCTCGGGCAGCAACCGCGCCAGATAGCACGCCGAACTCAGGCCCAACAGCGCCAGCCGGTCGCTCATCGCGGCAGCGGCATAGGACGTCTCGGCCTCCACCGTCATCACGCCCAGATTCTCCGGCAACCGCGCCCGCCAGACCGCGCGCACCGCGTTGCCCGGCTGTAGCACCGGCCGCAGCCGCCGCGAGCGCCCGCCATGCACCAGCCCGAGATGCCGGCCATGTTCGCGCGTCATCAGCTCGGCGATCGCGGCCGTCTCGCCGTGCGGGCGCACCGACAGCACGATGCCTTCATCCGTCCATTGCATGGGTTATCGCTTCGGGTATTCCAGCCCCATCGCCGCATAAAGCGAGGGGTCTTCGGCCCAGTGCTCGCGCACCTTCACCTGCAGGAACAGATGCACCGGCACACCGAGCTGCTCGCCCAATTCCTGCCGCGCCTGCATCGAGATCGCCTTGATGGTGCGCCCGCCCGCGCCGAGGACGATCTTACGCTGGCTTTCGCGCGCCACATAGATGATCTGCTCGATGCGGATCGAGCCGTCCTTCAGATGCCTGAATTCGGTCGTCTCGACGGTGGATTCGTAGGGAAGTTCGTCATGCAGGCGCAGATAGACCTTCTCGCGGGTGACCTCCGC
>CAYYSM010000346.1:2669-2999 GCA_964474225.1 uncultured Hyphomicrobiaceae bacterium | reverse complement strand
GGCGCAGATCACGGTGAGATTTGTCAGCGAATTCATCACGGTCACCCGCGACAAGGAAGGCCGCATCATCGAGGGCGACCCGAAGGAGATCCAGGAGGTCACCGATCACTGGACCTTCTCGCGCGAGGTGGACTCGCCGGATCCGAACTGGGTGCTGATCGCCACGGAGACCGAAGGCTAAAGGCGCGCGCCGAGGCATCGGCCATTTCACGCGGTTGGGATCATGTCGGCGGCGTGGTACTTTGCCCAGGCGTTCCTGTTCACACTTGTCGTGTTTTTCGCCGTGGAGCTATGGCACTGGCAGTTCCCCGACAGCGACGGCGACAAGCG
>CAYYSM010000346.1:0-2659 GCA_964474225.1 uncultured Hyphomicrobiaceae bacterium | reverse complement strand
GCCCGCTGCAGCTTGATCGCGTCAGTTTTTCCGACATTTCCGGCTGGGCTGAGGACGATCACGCCAAGGCATTCGCCGCATTCCGGCGCTCCTGCCCCTGGTCGATCCGCGTCGCCGAGCGTCACGATACGGAGCAGCGTCAGGCGCTGGCCTGGGTTTGCGAGCGTGCGATGGCGCTCTCCCAGCCGCTGGAGGCGGAAGCGGCACGCGACTTTTTCGAGACATATTTCACGCCGTATCGTGTGCGGCCGCAGAGCGACCGGCGGCTGGTGACCGGCTATTACGAGCCGGTTATCGAAGGCTCGCGCACGAAAACCGACAAGTTCAATATCCCGATCTACCGCCCGCCGGACGACCTCACGCTCATCAAGGCGAACGCGCGCGAGGGCCTGCCGGAAGACCTGACCGCGGCGCGTCAGACCGAGGATGGGCTGAAAGAGCACTTCACCCGCAAGGAGATCGAGCAGGGCGCATTGGAAGGGCTGGGGCTGGAGCTGGCGTGGATCGCCGATCCGGTCGCGCATTATTCCATGCAGCTGCAGGGGTCGGGGCGCATCCGCTTTCAGGACGGCACCGCGGTCCGTCTCGGCTTCGGAGGCAAGAACGGCTTTCCCTACACCTCGATCGGCCAGGAGATCATCTCGCGCGGCGCTTTGGAACCGCACGAAGCCTCGCTCGCCCGGATTTTCGAGTGGGCGAACGCGAACGGCGAGGAAGGCAAGGAGTTGATCTGGTCGAACAAGTCCTACATCTTCTTTCGTGTGCTGTCTGAGGAAGAGGGCGCGGTTGGCCCGGTCGGCGCGCTCGGCACGTCGCTGACGCCGTTGCGCAGCCTCGCGGTCGATCCGCGCTATCACCTGCTCGGCGCGCCGGTCTGGGTGGCGGCCTCGGAACTGAAAGACGACGCGGACCGGCCCTTTCATCGGGTGATGATCGCGCAGGACACCGGCTCGGCGATCCGCGGCGATGTGCGCGGGGATATTTACTGGGGCAGCGGCGACGCGGCCCACGACTTCGCGAGCCGGACGAAACACGACGCCAGCTTCACGATCCTGCTTCCGAACGCCGCCCGCTGAGACCTCAAACCCAACGAACCTGATGAACCAGTCCAATGAGCCTCCGTCCGCCACGCAAGCGCGAACTGAGCGAGGAAGAGCGGCGCTTGTGGGAGCAGGCGATGCGCGAGACGACGGCGCTGCGCAACCGCGAGGGCGGTCCGGCCATCCCCGGTCCAGCCGGTGAAGAGGCCCCGGCCCAGCGGCCGCGCCAAGCCAGCGAAGCGCCGCAGCAGCCTGCAAAGAACGCTGGACGTCAACGCGCGCCCGCCGCATCGCAGCGGCCACCGAGCCAGGAGGGTGGCGGGCCGCGCGTCACCCCGCTCGCCCGCCGCGAGGCGCGCCGCATCGTCCGCGACCCCGAAAGCATCGACGCCCGGCTGGACCTGCACGGCATGCGCCAGCGCGAGGCCTATCCCGCGCTCAAGGGTTTCTTGCGCGCCAGTCAGGCCCGCGGGCATCGTCTGGTGCTGGTGATTACCGGAAAGGGCGGCGCGCGCGAGACGGCGCGCGAGACGTACGAGGCGTGGGAGACCACGCCCTTCTACGAAAGCCAGCGCGGCATACTGCGGCGGCTGGTGCCGGAATGGCTGGCCAAGCCAGAGTTTCGGGATGTGGTTGCCGGCGTCTCGCCGGCCCATCAGCGCCATGGCGGGGAGGGCGCGCTCTATGTTCGCTTGCGCAAGATCGCGCCGCAGCCCGCGCCGCCCAGCAGGCCCAGGCAGTAGGCCGGAGCGTCAGGCGTTCTCGCGAAGCACTTCGGCCAGCGTCTCCAGCCGCTCCAGATTGTCGCGCGCCTGCGCCTCGGCGTCGGCGTCGCTCGCGTCTTCGACGTCCTCCTTCGCCCACTCGATTTCCTGGGCGATCTGGTCGCGGTCCAGGTCCTCAAGCGGCATCGCCCGCTGCGCCAGCACCGTCAACTGCTCCGGCCCGCCTTCAGCGAGGCCGCCGCGGACGAAATATTTGCGCTCGCCATCAGGGCCGCGGACCGTCAGCGAACCGGGACGCAGCGCCGCGACCATCGGCGCATGGCGGGGCAGGAAGCCGAAATCCCCTTCCAGCCCCGGCGCAACGACTTCGCTGACATCTTCCGACATCAGCACCCGCTCAGGCGATACCAGATCGAAACGAAATGTCTCCGCCATGACAAGCCTCTCGCTCAGCTGGCCGGCTTACGCCGCTTCGGCCGCCATTTCTTCCGCTTTCTGGATCGCCTCGTCGATCGTGCCGACGAGGTAGAACGCCTGCTCGGGCAGATCGTCATAGTCCCCATTCACAAGGCCCTTGAAGCCCTTGATCGTGTCGGCGAGGTCGACGAGCGTTCCCGGCTTGCCGGTGAAAACCTCCGCGACGTGGAACGGCTGGCTGAGGAAGCGCTCGATCTTGCGCGCGCGCGCCACCGTCAGCTTGTCCTCTTCCGACAGCTCGTCCATGCCCAGGATCGCGATGATGTCCTGCAGCGACTTGTAGCCCTGCAGCGTCTCCTGCACGCGGCGGGCGACGTTGTAGTGCTCCTCGCCGACGACGCCCGGCTCCAGGATGCGGCTGGTGGAGTCGAGCGGGTCCACGGCCGGGTAGATGCCGAGCTCGGCGATCGACCGGCT
>CAYYSM010000345.1:0-3000 GCA_964474225.1 uncultured Hyphomicrobiaceae bacterium | reverse complement strand
GACCCTGGCGCGTCCGCGCTTGACAGCCGTTGCTCTCGTTCTGCTTACCGCCTTTTGCGCGCTTGGCGTCTTGCGGATCGAGGCCACCGGCATCCTCAGCGACTTCTTCCGCGGCGACAACAAGGACTACCGCCTCTACAAGCAGATGAGCGAGCGCTTCCCCACGAGCGAATTCGACGTGTTCGTCATCGTGGAGGGAGACAAGCTACTGACGCCGGACCGGCTCGAAAATGTGCGGATGCTGCATCTGGAGCTGCAGTTCGTCGAGGCGGTCAACGGCGTGCTCTCCATCTTCTCCATGCGTCAAGCGCCCGACGCCGAGGGCTACCCGCCGCCCATGTTCCCGGCGACCATGCCGCGCGGCGAGGAATTTGAGGTTCTGAAGCAGAAAGTCACGACGCACCCGCTGCTCGATGGCAAGCTGCTGACCACCCCGCAAGGTCAGGCGCCGCTTACCGTGCTGATCATCTCGCTGGACAAGAGCGCGGTCGCCGGAGACGGCCTGAACGCGGCGATCCAGGAGATCAAGACCCTTGCAAACGAGAGCCTGAGCGGAACGGGGCTGGGCG
Source organism: uncultured Hyphomicrobiaceae bacterium (assembly GCA_964474225.1). GTDB lineage: Bacteria > Pseudomonadota > Alphaproteobacteria > Rhizobiales > Rhodomicrobiaceae > Dichotomicrobium. The sequence goes on along the minus strand of CAYYSM010000345.1, from coordinate 2,431 downwards.
TGACGATGGCTGGTGTGCCGGTCATGCAGGCAGACCTGCGCTCGGCCATCGAATCCGACCGGCTGCTCTTCAACGCCGGCGGGATACTCCTGGGCATGCTGATCGCGATCCTGTTCTTTCAGCGCGCCACGCTGATCATGATCGCAACGCTGTGCCCCATCGTCGCCTCGGTGCTCACACTCGGCATCATCGGGCATCTGCGGATCGATCTCGACAGTCTCATCAACACGATCCCGCCGCTGGTGATGGTCATCGCGTTTTCGGACGCGATGCATATGATCTTCTCGATCCGACGAAGACTGGACAAGGGCGACACGAAATACGGGGCGATCCGGCACGCTGTGCTGACCGTTGGGCCAGCCTGCGCGCTCACCTCGATCACCACCGCCATCGCGATGCTGAGCCTGACTTACGCGGACTCCGCGGTCATCCAGACCTTCGGCATCTCGGCGGCGATGGGCACGCTCTCGGCATTCTTCGTGGTGATGGCGGTGGTGCCCTCGCTGAGTTATCTGCTGATCGGCAATGAGCAGCGCTTCCGCGAGACCGATGTCACCCGCCTCGGCATGATGCACCGTGTTGATCGCTTCTGTCTGTGGCTGTCGCAGAAGGTCGAGCCGCATCACGTCAAGCTTTCAGCGGTCGCGGGCGTCATGCTGGTCGCGCTGCTGGCCACGCACCTTCAGCTCGAACCGCGCTACCGGTTGAGCGACCAGATTCCACAGGACAAGGAAGCGATGGCCGGGGCCGAGCGGCTCGACGAAAAGCTGACCGGCGCGCAGCCCGTCCATATCATGGTGCGCTGGGAGGACGGCAACCAGCTTTTCGATGACAAGGTGCTCAGCGCGATCGCCAGCGCGCATCAGGTGATGGAGCGCGGCGTCGAGGTCGGAAATGTCTGGTCGCTCGACACCTTGAACCGCTGGCTGGCGCGCAGCGGCGAGGACGCCAAGCAGTATCTCCAGCCGTATATCGAGCTGCTGCCCGAGCATCTGACCAGCCGCTTCATAAACCCGGAGGAGAATGCCGCGCTCGTCACCGGGCGCATCGTCAATCTCGACGCCTCCGACACGCTGCCGATTGTCCGGGCGCTGGATGAGGACCTCGACCCGCTACGCCAGACCTTCCCGGAGATGAGCTTTGAGGTCACGGGGCTGCCCGTCGTCGCGGCGCTGCAGTCTGACAACATGATCAATCAGCTCAATGACGGGCTGCTCATCGCCATTGTCCTCGTCGTCGTCATGATCGGCCTGGCGTTCCGCTCGATGACGATCGCGGCCATCAGTGTCACGCCAAACCTTTTTCCTCTGGTTGCAACCGGAGCGGTGCTGTATGCGTTTGGCGGAGGACTTGAGTATTCGAGCGTGATCGCCTTTACGGTGGCGTTCGGTCTTGCGGTGGACGATACGATCCACTTCCTGAACCGGCTGGCCGTGGAGGAAAGCCGCACCAGTTCGCCGGAAAAAGCGGTGCGCCAGACGCTGTTCGTGGTCGGCCCGGTCCTGGTGCTGACGACCATCGTGCTGGTGCTCGGGCTGTCGGTGACGGTGTTCTCCGGGGTGCCGCCGACCCAGCTTTTCGGCCGCCTGGCCATGACCATGCTCATTGCCGCGCTGATCGCGGACCTTTTGTTCCTGCCGGCGATCATTTTGACGCTGCGCAAGTTGAGACCTGTTGGGAGGCGAGTTGAGGATGATGACGTGGTTCCGCTCTAGCGCGCCGAGCGTGATGATGGCGGCCGCAGTGGCGCTTTTCGTGGGGATGCCGGCGGTGCAGGCGGCCTGTTCGTCGGATGGTGCGCAGCTTATCGACCGGCTACAGGGCCAATGGCGCGGCACCGGCACCGTGACCCCGATCGGCGGCCAGCCGGAACGCATCCTCTGCCGCATCAGCTACGGCAAGACTGCGGGCGGTTTGCGCCAGGTCATCAACTGCGCCGGCACAGACTACCGCATCGAAGCAAGCGCAAACGTGCGTTGCAATGGCAACAGCATCAGCGGGCTGTGGACGGAGAACATCGCCAACAATACCGGCCGCATCAGCGGACAGCTTGAAGGTCAGCGTCTGCGCGCGTCCTTTAGTGGCCCGAATTTCAAAGGGCGGCTTTCCGTCAACTTCGCAAGCCGCGGACGCCATACGGTCACGATCTCCCAATTCGACCCAGCCAAAGGCCGGCACGTGCCGGTGGCCGAGATTTCACTTCGTCAATAGGGCGGCGCGCCCGTCAGAATCAGAAAACGCCGCGGGGGAAGGCCACCGCGGCGTTTTCGTTTGTTGTGTGCGCATTGGTGATTGCTATCGGGCACGCGCCCGACTTCGCTAGATCATGCCAATCAAGACCGCTGCGACGAAGCCGAACGCGGCCACGATGGCGACAAGCCGCAATTGATCGGCGATAGTCATGCAACCCTCCTCGGTGGTTGACGATGTT
>CAYYSM010000344.1:0-3010 GCA_964474225.1 uncultured Hyphomicrobiaceae bacterium | reverse complement strand
TGCAGGCCTCGACCTACAACAGCCGCTTGCTCGTGCCGGAAGTTATCGTGCGCGGCGATGAATACGCGATCGCGCGGGCGCGCCCCAGCTATGAAGACATGCTCGCGGCGGAGCACATCGCGCCCTGGCTGACCCCGCGCGAGGCGATCGGCCGCGCCTGACTTTTTCCGCTGGCGCGGTTTTGATTTCGAGATCGCGCAATTTTGCCTTACCCTGTGGCCAATATGATGCGGCGCGCCGCATGCGCTGCGCCACAGCAACGGAACCGATCGATTTGACTTCGACCGAGCCTTCCCCCGAACGCCTGCTGCAACGCAAGATCGGCCAGATGCGCCGGGTGATGTTGCTGGAGCGGCTCTGGCCGCGCCTGTGGCTGCCTGTCGGCGTTGCGGGCACATTTGTCCTCGTTTCGCTCCTGGGGTTGTGGCCCATGCTTGGGCGCACGGTCCACCTGGCGCTGCTCTGGGCGTTTGCGATCGCCTTCGTCGCGTCGCTGGTGCCGCTGGTGCGGATCAGCGTTCCGAGCCGCGATGAGGCGCTGCGCCGTCTGGAGGAACGCTCCGGCGTGCCGCACCGCCCGGCGACCGCGCTGGAGGACCACCCGGCAGGCGAGGCCAGCCCCGCCGCGCTGCGCCTCTGGCAAGCCTATCGCCGGCGAATGGCCGAGGCGGTGCAGAAGCTGAAACCTGGCGCGCCGCACCCGCGCACGGACCGCGCCGATCCCTTCGCGCTGCGCGCGCTTCTGGGGCTGCTGTTGATCGTCGCTGTCACGGCCACCTGGGGCCAGATGCGCGAGCGGATCGCCACGGCTTTTGATCTTGGCGCGTCCAAGACGGTCGCGTCGCTGCGGCTCGATGCGTGGATCGCGCCGCCGGTCTACACTGGCCAGCCGCCGATCACGCTTGCCAGCGGGCCGGTCCGCGTGAGCGAAGAGCCGGAGCGCCGCGAATGGGAGGTGCCCGAAGGCAGCGAGCTGACAATCCGCGTGAACAACGCCGCGCCGGAGAACCTGACGCTGGACATCTCGGCCGATGGCAAAAGCGAGGAACTGGCGCTCGAAGGCGCGGGCGAGAACGTCGCCGTCGCCACGCTCAAGCACACGCTGGACTGGTCGCAGACCGCCACGCTTCGGCACAACGGCCGTCTAGTCGCTGCCTGGCCGATTTCGATCATTGCCGATGACTCTCCCATCATCGAATTTACCGCGGACCCTGCCGAAACGCAGCGCAAATCGGTCCAGCTGTCCTACAAGGCCGAGGATGATTACGGCCTGACCTCGGCCGTCGCCGAGTTCCGCCTGATCGACGAGGAGGGCGAGACACGCCCCGGCGAGGGGCCGTGGCCCGCGCCGGAAATCTCGCTGCCGCTTTCGGGCGGCGACATGAGGGCGGTCGAGAACCAGACCTTCAAGGACCTGACGGCGCATCCCTGGGCCGGACTTCCGGTCGAGGTGGTGCTGAAGGCTCGCGATGTGGCCGGTCAGACCGGCTATAGCGCGCCGAAGCGGTTTACGCTGCCCGAGCGCGAATTCACCAAGCCGCTGGCCAAGGCGGTTATCGAGCAGCGGCGCGACCTGGTCGCCAGCCCGCGCGATGTGCGCGGCGTGGTGCGGATGCTGGACGCGCTAACGCTGGGGCCGGACAAGTTCTTTGACGACAAGGTGGTCTATCTGGGCCTGCGCTCGGTCTATTGGCGGCTGGTGCACGAGACCGGCATCGAGTCGGTGAAGTCGGTCGTTGACCAGCTCTGGACGATCGCGCTGCGTATCGAGGACGGCGATCTCTCGGATGCCGAGGCGCGGTTGCGCCAGGCGCAGGAGGCGCTGCGCCAAGCGTTGGAAGAGAACGCGTCGCCGGAAGAGATCGAACGGCTGATGCAGGAGCTGCGCACCGCACTGGCCGAATTCATGCGCGAGCTGGCGGAGCGCGCGCAGCAGAACGCCGGCGAGATGGGCGATATGCCGCCGATGGACCCGAGCCAGATGCTGTCGGCGCAGGACCTCGACCAGATGCTGCAGGATATTGAGGACCTCGCCAAGACCGGCTCGCGCGAGCAGGCGCAGCAGATGCTCAGCCAGCTGCGCAACATGCTGGAGAACCTGCGCGCCGGCCAGCCGGGACAGTCGCAGCAGGCTCAGCAGATGATGGAGATGCTGAAGCAGTTCAGCGAGATCGTTCAGGAGCAGCAGCGCCTGCTCGACGAGACCTATCGCGCCCAGCGGCAAGGGCAGGGCCAATCGCAACAGGGCCAGCAGGGCCAGCAAGGACAGCAAGGCCAACAGGGTCAGCAGTTCGGCCAGGGCCAGCGCGGGCAGGGCCAGCAGGGACAGGGCCAACAGGGCCAAGGCCAGCAGGGCCAAGGCGGTCAGGGTCAGGGCCAGTTTGGCCAGCTCGGCAGCCAGCAGCGCGAACTGCAAGAGGCGCTGCGCCGGCTTATGGAGCAGATGCAACAATCCGGCGCGCAGATGCCGGGCGAGCTTGACGGCGCGGGCGAGGCAATGGGCGGGGCCGGCGAGGCGCTGGGCGAAGGCGACGGCCAGCGGGCGACGCAGCAGCAGACGCTCGCGCTCGACCGCCTCCGTCAGGGCGCGCAGAACATGGCCCAGCAGATCCTCCAGCAGCTTGGCCAGCAGCGCATGGGCGCGATGGGGCCGGGCATGCGCGGGCGCGATCCGCTCGGCCGGCCGCAGCGCAATCGCGGCACCGACACGGGCGACAGCGTGGAGATCCCCGAGGAGTTTTCCGTGGAGCGGGCGCGCGAAATCCTGCGCGAGTTGCGGCGGCGGCTGGGCGACCCGTCACGCCCGTCGATCGAGCTGGAATATCTGGAACGGTTGATCGAGCGGTTCTGAGAAGCGCAGGGCCGGGCGGCAGACGCGCACCGTCGTTGCGGCGGCTGCCAACGTCAGGCGTTTCGAGGATGCGCGGGAACAATCGGAATGGTGCCCAGGAGAAGACTCGAACTTCCACGGCCATACGGCCACTAGCACCTGAAGCTAGCGCGTCTACCA
>CAYYSM010000343.1:0-3017 GCA_964474225.1 uncultured Hyphomicrobiaceae bacterium | reverse complement strand
TGGCGCTTACGCCGGAGGATCGCGTGATCCAGATCACCCGCACCCGCACGCACCAGGGCCGGCCGATCATCGACGAGCGCATTTCGCTGTCCGAGACGCTTTTCGCTGGCCTGCTGGAGTACGAAACGATACCGAACACGCTCTATGACGTTTACCAGACCGATTTCGGCATCACCGTCGCGCGGGTGGAGGAAAATCTGCGCGCCGCGCCAGCCAGCGAACGCACAGCCCGCCGCCTCGACTGTCCGGTCGGCGCGCCGGTTCTTGCAATCGAGCGGGTCGCCTTCGACTACAGCAGCCGACCGATCGAGTGGCGCGTCAGCCATTGCCGCACCGAGACCGTCTTCTATCACAACACCCTGAAATGATGAGCCGCGCATGACCGAGGTCACGATTTCAATCGCCGAGGCGCGCCACCGCGTCGAGAAAACGCTGATGGCGAGCGGCGTCACCGCCGACAACGCCGAGGCGGTTGCGCGCGCGCTGGTCGAAGCGGAGATCGACGGCCAGAGCGGGCACGGGCTGCGGCGCGTGGCATCCTATGCCGCGCAGGCGGCTGCTGGGAAGGTCGACGGGCATGCCGTGCCGGTGATCCGCGAGGCCGCGCCGGGCGCGCTCCACGTTGATGTCGCCAACGGCTTCTATTATCCGGCCTTCGACCGGGTGGCGGGGCATCTGCCGCGGATGGCGAGGGCGCAAGGCATCGCGATGGCCGGCTTTTATCGCTCGCATCATTGCGGCGTGGCCGGGCACAGCGTCGAGCGGCTGGCGGATGAAGGGTGCGTCGCCATGATGTTCGCGAACACGCCGGCGGCGATGGCGCCCTGGGGCGGCGCGTCGCGCCTGTTCGGCACCAATCCTATTGCATTCGCCGCGCCGCTGCCCGAGCGCGAGCCGCTGGTGATCGATTTGTCGCTGTCAAAGGTGGCGCGCGGCAAGATCGTCGCGGCGGCCGAGCGCGGCGAGCCCATCCCCGAAGGCTGGGCAGTGGATGCCGATGGGCAGGCGACGACCGATCCGGCCCGCGCCGTCGCGGGCGCGATGCTGCCGTTCGGCGAGGCGAAAGGGTCGGCGCTGGCGCTGATGGTAGAGCTGCTGGCGGCTGGGCTAACCGGGGGGCGCTTTGCGCGCGAGGCGACGTCCTTCCTCGATGCCGAGGGCGCACCGCCAGAAACAGGACAGCTCATCATCGCGATCGACGCGGCAAGTCTCAGCGCGGACGCGCCAGCGCGTTTCGCGGAGCTGGCAAGCTGGATTGAGGCGGATGGCGACGCGCGGCTGCCGGGCGCACGCAGGCTGGAGCGGCGCGCACAGGTCGAGCGCGAAGGACTGAAGATCGACACCGCCCTGCTGGAGGCCCTGCGCGGCTAGTGGAGCGAATTTGACATTTGAGTCCCGCATGCGGCCAGGCTCAGTTTCAAATGTCAAATTCAAGAGCTCCACTAGATCAAATAAGTTGCTAGTGGTCCTGATGATTCAGACATTTGCTTGGGCGGGCGCTGCGCAGGGAGGCAAATGTCCGAATCGGACGACTAGTCGATCACGAACTCGAACCGGAAATAGCCCGGCGAGGTGAACTTGTCCCGCTGATGCTCCCAGAAATCGAGATAGACGCGGCGGAGCGTATATTCGCAGGTGATTTCGCAGTCATACCAGTTGCCGCCCGGCGTCATGACCTGATCGCCGACCGGGCCATGGCGCACCGGCGCGACCACCGCGCGAGAGCTATAGAAGCTTTCGGCGCGTACATGCCGGTAGATGGGGCCGTAGTCGGCTTCGTGATAGCGCGCGCCGGCGTTACCGGCTTCCGGCACGCCCGAGATCGCCGCAAGCGTCAATGCCGCCGTGAAGATCGCTCCCGTCCTGAGGTGCACCATTACACGTCTCCTCGTGCCGCCGGAATTCATCTTGCCCTCGTTCAGCATGCGCGCAAAAGGTTAACGTCCGCGGGACAGGAATCAATCGAAACCTTTGTGACAGCATGCTGCGCGGGAAGGCTTACAATTTCCTTAAAAATGCGATCGTTTTGTGATCGTGACGATCGGGAGCGCCGCATTTTCGCCCGCACAGCGCCCAGCTTCGACAACGGGGATGAGCATGGACTGGAGCCAGAAGGTCTTCGCCTATTGTGAGCGCGGTCTCAGCCCGGCCTTCTGGGCCGAGCCGGTGAACGCGACGACGAACGTGGCCTTCCTGATCGCGGCGATTGTGGCGCTGGCGCTGCTCTACCGCGAGCCGAACCACAAACGCACGATCACGCGGCATCTGCTGATCGCGCTGGTGTTCATCATCGGTATCGGCAGCTTCCTGTTTCACACCTTCGCGACGCGCTGGGCGGCGGTCGCCGATGTCGCGCCGATCGGGATCTTCATGCTCGGCTATCTGGTGTTCGCGCTGCGGCGCTTCGTCGGGGCAAATGTGTTCTGGTCGCTGGTGGGGCTGGCCGTGTTCATCGGCGCGATGATGGCCGCCGGGCGGCTGCAGTGCTGGGACGGGCAGGTCGGCTTCAACCTCGACATCCCCGAAGGCGCGCGCGGCCGGTGCCTGAATGGCAGCGTCAGCTATCTGCCCGCATGGGCGTCAATGGTGCTGATCGGCGGGTACCTTACCGCTTTCGCGTCCGATGCCTTCACGCGCCGGCGCACCGGACCGCTGGTGCTCGCTGCCGGGATCGTCTTCACCGCGTCGGTCGCCTTTCGTTCGCTCGACATGGCGCTCTGCCAGACCATGACAATTGCCGGGACGCCGATCGGCACCCACTTCATGTGGCATGTGCTCAATGGCGTGACGCTGTTCCTGCTGCTCCTTGCCGCCGTCCAGCATCCCACCGCGCGAGAGCGGCAAGAAATCACGCCGCCGCGGCCGGCGCGTGCCTATTAGCGGCGCGGCTTGCTTCGCTCCGCCGCCTCGCGCATAACGGCAGCAGGCGCGCGGACGTGGCGGAACCGGTAGACGCAACGGACTTAAAATCCGTTTCCCGTAAGGGAGTGAGGGTTCGAGTCCCTCCGTCCGCACCA
>CAYYSM010000342.1:0-3017 GCA_964474225.1 uncultured Hyphomicrobiaceae bacterium | reverse complement strand
CACGCATTGATGGGTGTAGAACGACCAGCCGTCATAGCCCGTCAGCCAAGCCATGTTGGACGGGTCGGAAACGACCAGCACCTCGATCCCGCGCGCGTCCATGGCCGCGCGGGTCTTGGCGACGCGGGCCGCGTATTCTGCGCGCGAAAACGGAAGCACGGGTTCGGTCATGGCCATCGAGTCCGGCTGGCCTGCGCGGAGCGAGCGAGGCGGCGGGTTGCGAAACGCCGCGCATCCGGCGTTTAATGCCGCTTTATCAAAACGGGCGCCCCCGGGGAAGAAGGAACCAGAAATGCTGAAAAATGACCAACTGGATCAATGGGATCGCGATTACTTCTTTCACCCGTCGACCCATCTCGCCCAGCACGCGCGCGGCGACAGCCCCAACCGTATCGTGTCGAGCGGCTCCGGCGTCTACATCGAGGATCGCGACGGCAACAAGCTGCTGGACGCCTTCGCCGGGCTTTACTGCGTCAATGTCGGCTACGGCCGGCAGGAGATCGCTGAGGCGATGGCGCAGCAGGCGCGCGACCTCGCCTTTTATCACGCCTATGTCGGCCACGGCACGGAGGCGTCCATCACGCTGGCGAAGATGGTCCTGGAGCGCGCGCCCGCGAACATGTCGAAGGTCTATTTCGGCCTGGGCGGCTCCGACGCGAACGAGACCAACATCAAGCTGGTCTGGTATTACAACAACGTGCTCGGCCGGCCGGACAAGAAGAAGATCATCTCTCGCTGGCGCGGCTATCACGGCTCGGGTCTGATGAGCGGCTCGCTGACCGGGCTGGAGATGTTTCACAAGAAGTTCGACCTGCCGCTCGACAGGGTGCTGCACACCGAAGCCCCGTATTACCTGCGCCGGCCCGACTCGGAAATGAGCGAGGCAGAGTTCAGCGAGCACTGCGCCCAGAAGCTGGAGGAACTGATCCTCGCAGAGGGGCCCGACACCATCGCCGCGTTCATCGGCGAGCCGATGCTCGGCACCGGCGGGATCGTGCCGCCGCCCGCGGGCTACTGGGAGGCGATCCAGCCGATCCTGAAGAAATACGACATCCTGCTGATCGCCGACGAGGTCGTGACCGGCTTTGGACGGCTCGGCTCCATGTTCGGTTCGGCGCATTACGGTCTGGAGCCGGACATCATCGCTATCGCCAAGGGCCTCACTTCGGCTTACGCGCCGCTGTCCGGATCGATCGTCTCGCAGAAGGTCTGGGAGGTGCTGGAGCGCGGCACCGACGAGTTCGGGCCGTTCGGGCACGGCTGGACCTATTCGGCGCATCCGGTCTGCGCGGCGGCGGGCGTCGCCAATCTGGAGCTGATCGACCGAATGGCGCTCGTGGCGAACGCGGGCGAGGTCGGCGCCTATTTCAACGCGCAGCTCAGGGAGGCGCTTGCCGGTCACCCGAATGTCGGCGAGGTCCGCGGCGAAGGGCTGCTGGCGGCGGTCGAGTTCGTGGAGGACAAGGCCAGCCGGACCTTCTTCGACCCGGCGAAAAAGGTCGGCCCGACGGTGACGGCGGCGCTCGCCCGTCACGGCGTCATCGCGCGGGCCATGCCGCAGGGCGACATCCTCGGCTTCGCACCGCCGCTGTGCATCACCCATGAGGAAGTCGATAAAGTCGTCGCAGCGACCCGGCAGGCCGTCGACGAAACGCTGCCGCGCTAAACGCGCGGCGGCCGGCGTGTCGCGGGCGCGGGCTTGAGTGTCTCGCGCCCAAGACCAAAGCCTTATTTTTGATTTATTTCTATACAACGCCTCAGTGTTCCAAAGCTGGAATGCAACAAATACCGGCATCCCGGCCGCCGCAAAATATCGCCTTGGAAAAACAAGAATTTTCTGGGAGGGGCGACCGTGGTTCAGGTCATCCGTACGCGGCACCAAGGTGTCCCGGACATCATTCATATTCGTCCGAGAGAATTGCGGAAGGTCACTTTCGCATCATCTGTCGGCACGGTGTTTGAATGGTACGATTTTTTTCTTTACGCAACGCTCGCCCCGTTTTTCGCCTTCCTGTTTTTCCCGCCGGGCAATGAGACGGCGGCCCTTCTGGCAGCCTTTGCGACTTATGCGGCCGGCTTCATCGTCCGGCCCTTCGGCGCGATCCTGTTTGGGCGGTTCGGCGACACGGTCGGGCGCAAATACGTTTTTCTCATCACCATACTGCTCATGGGCGGAGCGACCTTCGCAATCGGCCTCTTGCCCACCTACGAGCAGGTCGGCTGGCTCGCGCCGGCGCTGCTTGTCACGCTGCGCATCACGCAGGGGCTGGCGCTCGGCGGCGAATACGGCGGCGCGGCAACCTATGTGGCCGAGCACACTGTCAGCGAGCATCGCGGCTATGTCACCAGCTTGATCCAGACGACGGCGAGCGGCGGATTCCTGCTCTCGCTGATCGTCATCCTGGCGTGCCGGCTGGTGATCGATGAGCAGGATTTCGCCGAGTGGGGCTGGCGGATCCCGTTCCTGCTGTCGCTCGTGCTGCTGATCCTGTCGATCTACATCCGCCTGCGTTTGAGCGAGTCGCCGCTGTTCCAGTACATGAAGTCACGGGGTCAGGACTCCAAGCGCCCGCTGCGCGACGCTTTCCTGCGATATCCGAACAACAAGAACGCGCTGCTGGCTCTGTTGGGCGCGGCGGCGGGCCAAGGCGTGATCTGGTACACGGGCCAGTTCTATGCGCTGTTCTTCCTGCAGATCACGATGAAGGTCGACTATCTCATCGCCTACGGCATTATGATCTCGGCCCTCCTCATCAGCGTCCCGCTGTTCCTGTTCTTCGGCTGGCTATCGGACCGGATAGGGCGCAAGCAGGTGATTCTCGCAGGCTGCCTGCTGGCCGCGATGACCTATTTTCCGCTGTTCCACATGTTGGCGCAGGCTGTGAACCCCGATCTCGTCGCGTTTCAGGAGCGCACCGAGGTGACGCTGCGCGCGAACACTGAAAACTGCCAGCTGCACATCTTTGTCGGGCCTTGGTCGAACTTCACCGACTGCGATCAGGCGCGCGATTTCCTGA
>CAYYSM010000341.1:0-3040 GCA_964474225.1 uncultured Hyphomicrobiaceae bacterium | reverse complement strand
CGGCATCGGTGAGTTCGACCGCGTGCTCGGCGGCGGGCTGGTGCCCGGCTCAGCGGTGCTGCTCGGCGGTGATCCCGGCATTGGCAAGTCCACCCTGCTTTTGCAGACCGCCGCCGCCATCGCCGAGGCCGGGCAAAACGCGCTCTACTTCTCCGGCGAGGAAGCCGCGGATCAGATCAGCCTGCGCGCCGAACGCCTCGGCGTGGGTTCCGCACCGCTGCGCGTGGCCGCCGAAACCAACGTCGAGCGCATCCTCGCCACCCTTGAGGCCGAAGGCCCGGCCGATCTCATCGTCATCGACTCGATCCAGACGCTGTGGTCCGACACGCTGGAATCCGCGCCCGGCACGGTCAGCCAGGTCCGCGCCTCGGCGCAGGCGCTCATCGCCCACGCCAAGCGCAGCGGCTGCGCACTGTTCCTGGTCGGCCACGTCACCAAGGACGGCCAGATCGCCGGGCCGAAAGTCGTCGAGCACATGGTCGATACGGTCCTTTATTTCGAAGGCGACAGCGCCCAGCACTACCGCCTGCTGCGCTCGGTCAAGAACCGCTTTGGCCCCGCCGGCGAGATCGGCGCGTTCGAAATGCGTGGCAGCGGCCTGCACCCGGTCTCAAATGCCTCGCAGCTCTTCCTGGGCGAGCGCGGCGAAAACGCGCCCGGCGCGGCAGTCTTCGCCGGCGTTGAGGGCACGCGCCCGCTGCTCGTCGAGATCCAGGCGCTGGTCGCGCCCACCGTCTTCCCCTCCCCGCGCCGCGCGGTCGTCGGATGGGACGCCAACCGGCTGGCGATGCTGCTTGCCGTGCTGGAGGCGCGCTGCGGAATCCGGCTCAGCGGCCACGATGTCTATCTCAATGTGGCGGGCGGTCTTCGCGTCGGCGAACCGGCCGCCGATCTTGCGGTCGCGGCTGCCCTGATATCGGCACTTTCCGGCGTTGCACTGCAGGCGGATTGCGTTTATTTCGGAGAAGTCAGTTTGTCAGGCGCAATCCGCACGGTACGCCAATCCGATACAAGACTGCGTGAAGCAGCCAAGCTGGGGTTCGGCGCCGCCGTCGTGCCGGCGTCTGCAGAGATCCACGAGGCCTCATGCGGGCTGGACCTGGCGCGCATGGGTCATCTCAGGGGGCTGGCCGCGCAACTTGCCGGCGCGTCATAGCCAGCGCGTTCCACTTCCGTTTGATGCCGTGACGACGGGCACGTCGCGCCGTCGCGCATGGAGAGGGGTTTCCGGGCAATGCCAATTCAGTGGCTCGATGTCATCCTGATCGTGATCATGTTCATTTCCGCGTTTCTCGCCATGCTGCGCGGGTTGACGCGGGAGATGCTGTCCATCGTGTCCTGGGCGCTGGCCGCTGTCGCCGCGCTGTTCGCCTATCCGGCCTACCGGGAGACGGCGCGACAATACATCGAGCCGCCGATGCTTGCCGATGGCGTGCTGATCGGCACAGTGTTCGTCGTGACGCTCATCATCGTCAGCCTCATCACCGTGCGCATCTCCGATTACATCCTCGACAGCCGGGTCGGCGCGCTGGACCGCACGCTCGGCTTCGTTTTCGGCCTCGCGCGGGGGCTGATCCTCGTCGTGATCGCGTATGAACTGTTGAGCATGCTGGTGCCGAAGGAAACGCATCCGCGATGGGTCACGGAAGCGCGCTCGCTGGAGGTCATCGAGAGCACCGGCTCGGCCATCATTTCGCTGCTGCCGGACAATCCCGCCTCGGTATTCAACGAGGACGGCGATCCCGGTTAACGGGCGGCGCTGGCGCTTGATGGTTTCCGTCGTCTGTTGAAGCGTCACAAAACTGACATTTTGACGTTGCGTGCGGCGCAACAATGCGCATATTGGCAGTGTATGCAGATCGGGTCTTGCACGACCTGCAGCTCCAACGGGTGATGGAGCTTGGCTGATGGCCGCTGACAATTTCCTTCACGACGACAAACTCCGCGAGGAGTGCGGGGTGTTCGGCATCTTCGGACACGAGGACGCCGTGCCGCTCACCGTGCTCGGCCTGCACGCGCTACAGCATCGCGGGCAGGAAGCCGCCGGCATCGTGTCTTACGATGGCGAGCACTTCCATTCCGAGCGCCGGCTCGGCCTCGTCGGTGACCAGTTCACCAAGAAATCGGTCGTGGACCGGCTTAAGGGCCACGCTGCAGTCGGGCATGTGCGCTATTCCACCACCGGCGAGACCGCGATGCGCAACGTCCAGCCGCTCTTCGCCGACCTTTCGGGCGGCGGCTTCGCGCTGGCGCATAACGGCAATCTGACGAACGCGCTGAAAATCCGGCAGGATCTGATCGCCTCCGGCGCGATCTGCCAGTCGACCTCGGACACCGAGGTCATCATGCACCTGGTGGCGCGCAGCCGGAAGCAGCGGCTTGTCGAGCGGCTGATCGACGCGCTGCTGCAGATCGAGGGCGGCTATGCGCTGGTCGCGGTGACCAACAAGAAGCTGATCGGCGCGCGCGATCCGCTGGGCCTGCGCCCGCTGGTGCTGGGCAAGCTCGACGGCGCTTATGTGTTCGCCTCGGAGACCTGCGCGCTCGACATTATCGGCGCGGAGTTTGTCCGCGAGGTCGAGAACGGCGAGGTGGTGGTCGTCACCAAGGACGGGCTCGAAAGCCACCGCCCCTTCCCGGCACGAAAGCCTCGGCCCTGCCTGTTCGAATACATCTACTTCGCCCGCCCCGATTCCATAGTCGGTGGGCGTAGTGTTTACGAGGTCCGCAAAAACTTCGGCGCGCAACTGGCCATCGAATCGCCGGCCGATGCCGATGTCGTCGTGCCCGTGCCAGATTCCGGCGTGCCCTCTGCGATCGGCTATGCGCAGCAGGGTGGCCTGCCCTTCGAACTGGGCATCATCCGCAACCAGTATGTCGGCCGCACCTTCATCGAGCCGGAGCAGCGCATCCGCAAGCTGGGCGTGAAGCTCAAGCACAGCGGCAATAGCGCGGCGATCCGCGGCAAGCGCATCGTGCTCATCGACGACAGCATCGTGCGCGGCACCACGTCGATCAAGATCGTGCAGATGATGTATGA
>CAYYSM010000340.1:0-3041 GCA_964474225.1 uncultured Hyphomicrobiaceae bacterium | reverse complement strand
AAGTCCTCGCGAGCCGGATTGAGTTCGGCGGTTTGTGTTTCGGGGCTCTGTGCCGGGCTCATCTACGCTCCTTAAAACCCATTGTATCTCGTTTGAAACCGGCCTGTTCAGCTCGGTTTGGTTTCATTCGGTTCGTGTCCGGCGGGGCTGGCCTCAAGGGCTTTCACGCGCCGGAGACGTCGTTCCTAGACTGCCGGGAGAGAAAAGCGCCACGCAACGGCGGCGAGCGCGGGTCCTTAGCGCCCATCCCCGCTATCCGGTGAAGGCAAATAGCAGGCGCGGCGCCTGCCGCTACGACCCCTGGGGTCGTCCCGGCGCGCGCGCCGCGTTGATCAGTCCCAAAGCAGCTTTGAATGCCTGCTCTATATCCAAATTCGTGGTATCGAGCAAGTGCGCATCGTCCGCTTTGCGCAAAGGCGCGGCCGATCTCTCCTGATCCCGGCGGTCACGCTTGAGAATGTCTTGATAGATCTCGTCTTCGTCGACGTCTTCGCCGCGCTCACGCAACTCAAGATAGCGACGGCGCGCGCGCTCTTCCGGGCTTGCCGATACATATAGTTTCACATCCGCCTCAGGACAAACCACCGTGCCGATATCGCGCCCGTCCAGCAGCGCGCCGCCGGGCTGATGGGCGAAGTCGCGCTGCAGTTCGAGAAGCGCCTCGCGCACCGCCGGTGAGGCCGCGACCTGCGAAGCCGCCTCGCCCATGCGCCGCTCGCGCAGGCGCGGGTCGTCAAGGCCGCTCAGGTCGAGCGATTTCGCCGCGCGCGTCGCCGCGTCCTCGTCGTCCAGCGGCAGCCCCTGGTCGAGCATGTCGCGGGCGACAGCGCGGTAGAGCAGGCCGGTGTCCAGATAGGGCAGCCCGAAATGCGCCGCGAGACGCCGCGAGACGCTGCCCTTGCCAGATGCCGATGGCCCATCCACCGCGATAATCATTCCGAGCCGCCCGACTCGTCGAAATCCGCGCCGATCGCGCGCATACCCGCGGCGAAGCCGGGAAAGCTGGTGTCGATCATTGCGGTGTCGTCGATGCGCACCGGCTGTTCCGCGACGAGGCCCAATACCGCGAAGGCCATCGCGATGCGGTGGTCCATGTGCGTTTCGACCGTGCCGCCGCCGGGAACACGGTCCATGCCACGTACGATCAGCGTGTCGCCTTCGGCCCAGGCGGTGACGCCGCACGCGGTCAGCCCGGCGATAGTGGCGGCGAGCCGGTCGCTTTCCTTCACGCGCAGCTCGGCCAGCCCCTCCATGCGCGTTTCGCCCTCGGCTGTGGCGGCCACGACCGCGAGGATCGGGTATTCGTCGATCATCCGCGGCGCGCGCTCCGGCGGCACGCGCACGGCCTTCAGGCTTCCGGCGCGCACGCGCAAATCGGCGACCTTCTCGCCGCCGCTGCGCCGCTCGTTCTCGAAGCGCAGGTCCGCGCCCATCTCGGTCAGCGTGTCGTAAAAGCCGGTGCGCGTCGGGTTCACCAGCACGTTCTCGATCGTCACGTCCGAGCCGGGGCAGATCAGCGCCGCCGCCGTCGGGAACGCCGCCGAGCTGGGGTCGCCCGGTACCTCGACATCGCGGCCGTGCAGCACCGCCTCGCCTGCCACCGTGATGCTGCGCTCGCCCGCGCCCTCCTCGACGCGGACCTCAGCGCCGAAATGGCGCATCATCGTCTCGGTGTGGTCGCGCGTGGCTTCGGGTTCGATCACCGTGGTCTCGCCGGGCGTCATCAGCCCGGCCAGCAGGATCGCGGATTTCACCTGCGCCGACGCCACAGGCAGCCGGTACGTGATCGGCGTCAGATCGCCCGAGCCGACCAGCGTGAGCGGCAAGCGGTCGCCGCCGCGCACCTCCGCGCCCATTTGCTTGAGCGGATCGAGCACGCGGCCCATGGGCCGGCGCTGGAGCGACTCGTCGCCCGTCAACTCCGCGGCGAAGTCGTGCCCGGCGATCACGCCCATCATCAGCCGCACGCCCGTTCCCGCATTGCCGAAATCGAGCGGCCCGTCCGGCGGGGCCAGCCCGCCGCAGCCGACGCCTGTGACGCGCCAGTTGCCATTCTCATCGCGCGCCATCCGCACGCCCATAGTCTGCAGCGCGTGGGCCGTCGCCAGCACGTCGGCGGATTCCAGCAGGCCGGCGATATTCGTCTCGCCGACCGACAGCGCACCGAAGATGAGCGCGCGGTGGGAGATCGACTTGTCGCCGGGCACCCGCAGCGCGCCGCTCAGCGCGGCGGACTTGCGGGCGATCATGGGGCGGGGCATGGCCTGAGGTCTCGCAAAGTTGGGGCGCGGCGCGGCAGCCTGCGCGCCCGTGTTTCGGCATTGCAGCCGTATAGAGCAGAGCGCGCGCGAGACTGTCAATCAGGCCCGCAAAAAAGCGCGGAATTCCCTTGCATTCGCCTTTGACAAGCCCAGATCGCCTCGCTAGAGAACTCAACCTTCCGGCAAGACAGAAAGCACAAGGACCAGACATGTCGAACAAGGCCGCGCGCGGAACCAAGCGGACCTGCCAGGCCTGCGGCGCGCGCTTTTACGATCTGAACCGCGACCCGATCATCTGCCCGGTTTGCGGCGCGGAATACAAACTGACCGGCGAGGCCGCGCAGGCGCATGCCCAGCGCGCCGCCGAGGCGCGGGAGCGGGAGGATGAGACGGCCCTCCCCGCGGAGGCCGAAGACGTGGAGGTCGTGCCGCTCGAAGAGGCTGAAGAGAGCGGCGAGGATATTCCTGACATCGAGAGCGATGACCTTGACGATCTCGATGCGGACAGCAATCTGAGGAGCGATGAGGACGCGCTGATGCCCGACGACGACTCGGATGACGATGACGTCTCGGGCTTTATCGGCGGATCGCTCGCCGAGGGCCAGGAGGACGAAACCTGACAGCGCCCGCGCGTGGCATGTTCCTCTTGATCCGCCGCGCGCAACGTCTTATTCATTCGCGTTACGCGCATCAGCGCATTTCGGGGCCATAGCTCAGTTGGGAGAGCGCGTGAATGGCATTCACGAGGTCGGCGGTTCGATTCCGCCTGGCTCCACCATC
>CAYYSM010000339.1:0-3064 GCA_964474225.1 uncultured Hyphomicrobiaceae bacterium | reverse complement strand
AGCCGATATTCGTGTCGCCCGACAGGAACCACAGCAGTTCGTGGATGATCGACTTCAGATGCAGCTTCTTTGTCGTCACCAGCGGGAAGCCGTCGGCCAGATCGAAGCGCATCTGGTGGCCGAACACGCTCAGCGTGCCGACGCCGGTACGGTCGTCGACCCGGTCGCCCTCATCGAGAGCGCGGCGCATGAGGTCATGGTATTGCTTCATGTCTTGACCTTATGCCGATTCTGGCGCGCGGGGCCACCCGGGCTGTGCAGATGTCAGCCTTTCGGCGTGCCGTCGCCCCGTGCCGCGTCAAGCTCAGCGCGCAGCGAGGCGACCTCGGCGCGCACGGTTTTCAGCTCTTCCATGAGCTTGCGGAACTCGCTCGCCTGCCAGTCATGCTCTTCTTCCAAGGCCTGACGCTGGCTTTCCGCGTCCGATAAACCCTGGCCCTGCAGGGCCTCCAGCCGCTCGCGCGCCTGCTCCTGCATGGAATCCACGATAATACCGATGAACAGGTTCAGCACGGCAAAGGAGGTCATCAGGATAAACGGAATGAAGAACAGCCAGGCCAGCGGATGCACTTCCAGCACCGGCCGCACGATGCCCTGCGACCAGCTTTCCAGCGTCATGATCTGGAACAGCGAATAGGCCGACTCCCCGATCGTCCCGAAATACTCCGGGAAGGTGTCGCCATAGAGCATCGTCGCCATGACCGAGAACACGTAGAAAATGAGCGCCAGTAGGGCGACGACCGCCGTCATGCCGGGGATCGCGCGGAACAGCCCGGCCACGACCCTGCGCATGGACGGCACCGCCGAAATCAGGCGCAGCGCACGCAGGATGCGCAGCGCGCGCAGGCCGGAGAGGCTTTCGGTCGTCGGGATGAGCGCGACGGCCACCACGGTGAAGTCGAACACGCTCCAGGGGTCGCGCCAGAACCGCGCACCATGCGCGATCAGCCGCGCGGCGATCTCGATGACAAAGATCGTCAGAAAGATCGCATCCAGTGTGAGCAGCAGCGGGCCCATGCGCGCCATCACGCTGTCGCTGGTCTCCAGACCGAGCGTGACCGCGTTCATGATGATGATCGCAAGGATCGTGCGTTCCCAGGCGGGACTCTCGACAAGCGTGCGCAGCCGCGCCCGCCATTCCGAAACATCGCGTTTCGAGACAGACTTCGCACGGGTTTCGCTCAACGGCACTCCTCCAAGGAACGGATGACTGCCCCGAAAACGGGGCGCGGCTGGCATGGTGCGCCGCCACGTGATATCGCCTTCGCGGTGCATTTTGGCAAGATCGTCGGCCCTATCATGGGCATCGGCAGGTCCGCAGGAAATAGGAGATTTGGTGGGAGGAACGGAGGAGAAAGCCAGACGGCCCCTGATCGGCGTGTCAACCTCGCGGCATCGCGGGCGGTGGAGCTATGCCTGGAATGCGCTCGCGCTGCGGCTGGCCGGCGCCAGGCCGAAGCGGATCGGCGCAAACTATCCGCCGGAGGTCGTGGACAATCTTGACGGACTGTTGATCGGCGGGGGCGACGACATCTCCGCGCGGTTCTATGAGGGCGATTTCACGCTGGACGTCCGCATCGACGAGGAGCGCGACCGCTTCGAGCTTGCCGCGCTGGAGCGCGCGGTGCCGCGCGGGCTTCCAATCATGGGCGTCTGCCGCGGAGCGCAGATGCTCAACGTCTTCTTCGGCGGGACGCTGCATCACGACCTCGACGAGAAGCTGTGGCGCACCAACCGCCGCACTGTGATGCCGCGGCTGCGCATCGAGCTTGTGCCTGGCACGAAGCTGGCGCGGCTCATCAAGCACCCGCGGGTCTTCGTGAACGCGATCCACCATCAGGCGGTCGACCGGCTGGCGAGCAACTTGGTCGCCGCCGCGCATGACGAGGAGCATATCATCCAGGGCATCGAGGACCGCGAACGCCCGTTCCTGATCGGCGTCCAGTGGCACCCCGAGCTGCTCGTCTATCACAGCCACCAGCGGAGCCTGTTTCGGGCGCTGGTAGACGCAACCCGTGTCCATATGCGCGAAGAGTTCGCGAGCGCAGCCTCCTGAGAGCGAAGCGTCAGTCGGCCAGCGCGGCGCTGTCCCCAACGCCCACCAGCTCGATCTGCTCGGGATGCGTCACGTCGATCATGGGGCCGTTGCGCCGCTCCAGCCAGCCGCGCACGCGGATGGCGCGTCCCTCCAGATCGGGAAGCTGGATGCCGGAGCCGCTGAAGCTGTCGCGGTCCGACGGGGCAACCGTCGCGGTGAAATCCGTGCGCCAGTCCTCGCCGAAATTCAGGTAAATACGCCCGCGGCTTTCAGCGACATCCTCAACCCGCCCCTCGACGATCTGGAAGCTGTAGAGAAGGCCATCCAGGCTGTCCAGATCGGCAGCATCCCGCACGCGGAACACGCCCTGCTCCCACAAGCCCGCCTCCGCCTCGCGCGCGGCGCGCTCTGCCTGCTGCAGCTCGCGCACGCAGTCGCGGTTATCCGCGAAAGAATAGACCATCGCCAGCCCGTCGCGGATCAGCGCCTCCTGCACCCAGAGCGGTTCATCGCCTTCGCCGACGAACACATGCGTCAGCAGCCGCCCGTAGCGGTCCCGCTCGCGCGCGCCGAGGCGCAGCCGAACCTCCTTGCCGAGCAGCCGCTCCTCCAGCGCCGCCATAATCTTGTCCTCCAGGCCCATCGCCTGCGCCCAGCGCGTCCCGGTGCGCGGCGCGAGCGTTCCGACCAGCCGGATTGCCCGGCCGTCCTCCAGGAGAAGCGATTCAGTGTTGAGAACCTCGACGATCGTTGCCTTGCCCGCGTCCTTGAGATCGCAGGCGGCTCGCGCCAGGTCCGCGGCAAGCAACATGACTGCCGCAATGATTAGTGCGAGCGTTCGGCCCGCGCCCCTCGATAATACCCGCATACGCAAAACTCCCCGTCGGCTATTTACGCATTATGTGATATGTGAGCTGCGGATGCAAGCCCCAGCAAGGCTGTTTTGCCGCGCGAAATATGCTACATCTCGGGCATGGCCCCGTAGCTCAGCAGGATAGAGCATCAGATTCCTAATCTGAGGGTCGC
>CAYYSM010000338.1:0-3075 GCA_964474225.1 uncultured Hyphomicrobiaceae bacterium | reverse complement strand
GCGCCTTGTAGCCCTCCATGTCGACGATCGGGCGCGACGCGACGCCGGAGTCCATGGCCGCCTTCGCCACCGCTGCCGAGACATGGCTGATGAGGCGCGGGTCGAACGGCGCGGGGATGATGTAGTCCGGCCCATAGCGCAGGCGCCGCCCCTGATAGGCCGCGGCAACCTGGTCCGGCACATCCTGTCGGGCCAGTTCCGCCAGCGCCTCCGCCGCGGCGATCTTCATGGCGTCGTTGATGGTGCTGGCCTGCACATCCAGCGCGCCCCGGAAGATGTAGGGGAAGCCGAGCACGTTATTGACCTGGTTCGGGTAGTCCGAGCGGCCCGTCGCCATGATCGCTTGGGGAGAGACTTCCAACACCTCCTCGGGCCAGATTTCCGGGTCCGGATTGGCCATCGCGAAGATGATCGGCTTGTCGGCCATGCTCCCCACCATCTCCTGCGTCACCGCCCCGGCGATCGACAGGCCGAAGAAGGCGTCCGCGCCCTCGAGCGCCTCTTCCAGCGTGCGCGCGGGCGTGTCGGCGGCGTGGGCCGACTTCCACTGGTTCATGCCCTTCTCGCGGCCCTGATAGATGACGCCTTTCGTGTCGCACAGGATGGCCTGGTTATGCGGCAGGCCCATCGCCTTCACCAGCTCCAGACAGGCGATGCCGGCCGCGCCCGCGCCGTTTACCACCAGCTTGATGTCTTTCAGCTCGCGCCCGGTGAGATGCAGGGCGTTGATGAGACCGGCGATGGCGATGATCGCGGTGCCGTGCTGGTCATCGTGGAAAACCGGGATGTCCATGTATTCGCGCAGCTGCTGCTCGATCACGAAGCAGTCGGGCGCGCGAATGTCCTCCAGATTGATGCCGCCGAAGGAGGGGCCAAGGTAGCGGACCGCGTTGATAAAGGTCTCCACATCCTCGGTGTCGACCTCCAGGTCGATGGAGTCGATGTCAGCGAACCGCTTGAAGAGAACCGACTTGCCTTCCATCACCGGCTTTGACGCCAGCGCGCCCAGATTGCCGAGACCGAGAATCGCCGTACCATTTGAGATCACGGCCACCAGATTGCCCTTGGTCGTGTAGTCGTAGGCAAGGTCCGGCTTTTCCGCGATAGCCTGCACCGGCACCGCCACGCCCGGCGAATAGGCCAGGCTCAGGTCGCGCTGGGTGGACATCGGCTTGCTGGGGGTGATCTCCAGCTTGCCGGGGCGGCCCTGCTGATGGAACTGGAGCGCCTCCTGGCGGGTGAACTGCGTTTCCTTGGACGTGGTGGACATCGGTTTTGGATTTTCTGTGGGTTAGGCCAGCGCGTTCATACGCCGACGCTGCGTGTCACATCGAAAAATGTGACCATAGACACCGCCTGCGACGGCTTCAAGGAGATCAGTTTCATCCCTTCGCAGGGGCTTAAGCGTTTCCGGGGGCGCACGCCATGCACGGCACGGTAAAAAAGGCAGACGCGGCGGCGGGCGCCGATGCCGTCACGCCGATGATGGCGCAGTATCTGGAGATCAAGGCGGCCCATCCTGGCTATCTGCTGTTCTACCGGATGGGGGATTTCTTCGAGCTGTTTTTCGACGATGCGGTCGAGGCCGCCGCGGCCCTCGGCATCCACCTGACCAAGCGCGGCAAGCATCTGGGGCAGGACATCCCGATGGCCGGGGTGCCGGTCGCGCGCGCCGAGGAGTACCTGCACAAGCTGATCGGGAAGGGCTACCGCGTCGCCGTCTGCGACCAGACCGAGGACCCGGCCGAGGCGAAGAAGCGCGGGGCGAAGGCCGTCGTCCGGCGCGAGGTGGTGCGGCTCGTCACGCCCGGCACGCTGACCGAGGATGGGCTGCTGGAGGCGGGCGGCAACAACTTCCTGACGGCGGTGTGCGCGACGCGCGCGGGCAGCGCGCCGGGATACGCCTTGGCCTCCGTGGATATTTCCACAGGCGAATTCATTCTGAGCGAGGTCGCGGCGGCGGACCTGCCCGGCGAGCTTGCGCGGCTGACCCCGAGCGAAATCCTTGTGCCTGATGGCGCCGATCCCGAGCTTCAGGCGGCCCTGAACGACTACGCCGCGGCGATCACGCCGACGCCGGATGCCCATTTCAGCGCGCGTGCGGGCGAAGCGGCGATCAAGGCCGCGCTCGAAGTCAGCGTGCTCGACGGCTTCGGCGACTTCACGTCGGGCGAGCTGTCGGCGGCGGGCGCGGCGCTAAAATATATCGAACTGACGCAGATCGGCGCGAAGCCGCTGCTTCACCCGCCGCGCAAGGCCGCCGCGGCGGAAGCAATGATCATGGACGCCGCGACCCGCGCGAGCCTGGAGCTGAGCCAGACAACGAGCGGGCGGCGCGAGGACAGCCTGCTCTGGGCGGTCGACCGGAGCGTGACTGCGCCGGGCGCGCGGGAGCTGGCCGCGCGGATCAACCGGCCGCTGACATCGCCCGAAGCGATTGAAGCGCGGCTTGATGCCGTTGGCTTCCTGCTGGATGGGCCGCGCCTGCGTTCAAATCTACGGGCCAAGCTGCGCGAAGCGCCGGACGGCGCGCGGGCGCTCTCGCGATTGAAGCTCGGGCGGGGCAGCCCGCGCGATCTGGGCGCGGTGCGGGACATGCTGGGCTGCGCTGCTGCGCTGCGCGAACTGCTGGCCGATGTGGACGCCTTGCCCGGCGAGTTGGCGGAGATCGGTGCAGCGCTGGACAATGCCGGGCTGCCGGTGGGCGCGACGCTGCGCGCCGCGCTGGAGGACGAGTTGCCGCTGTCCGCGCGCGATGGCGGCTTCATCCGCGCGGGCCACGATCCCAACCTCGATGATAACCGCAAGCTGCGCGATGACAGCCGTTCCATCATCGCGGGCCTGCAGGCGAAATACGCCGAAGAAACTGGCCTGAAGTCGCTCAAGGTCCGGCACAACAACATCCTCGGCTATTTCCTGGAGGTCAGCGCGGCCCAGGCCGACACGCTGCGCGAACCGCCGCATAACGAGACCTTCCGCCTGCGCCAGTCGCTGGCGAACGCCGTGCGGTTCACCACGCCGGAACTGGCCGAGACCGAGACGCGCATCACGCTGGCGGGCGAGCGCGCGCGGGCG
>CAYYSM010000337.1:0-3098 GCA_964474225.1 uncultured Hyphomicrobiaceae bacterium | reverse complement strand
CGCACTGGCATCACTGCACCCATTTGCGGATATAGCCGGAGGAATACTCCGCCAGCATCACCAGCACGATGATAATGAGCAGGATCGCGCCGGCGCTGTCATATTCATAACGGTCGATTGCGGTATTCAGTGTCGCGCCGATGCCGCCCGCGCCGACGATCCCGATTACCGCGCTCTCGCGGAAATTGATGTCGAGGCGGTAAAGCGAAAGGCCGATCAGCCGCGGCATGACCTGGGGCTGCACCGCGTAATTGACCACCTGCGCCCACGACGCGCCGGTCGCGCGGATCGCCTCGACCTGGCCCATGTCGATCTCCTCGATGTCCTCGGCCAGCAGTTTGCCGAGGAAGCCGATTGTGGCGAAGGCGAGTGTGACGAAACCCGCGAAGGGCCCAAAACCGAACATCGCCACAAAGAAGATCGCGATGATGACCTCCTGCAGCGAGCGGCTGACCGCGATCACGCCGCGGCAGAACAGGTAGACCGGCAAAGGCGCGATATTGCGTGCTGCGCCCACGCCGAACGGCACTGACAGGATCACGCCCGCCACCGTCGAGGTAACGGTCATGGTCAGGCTTTCGATGATCCCTTCGCTAATGTCACGCCAGCGCGAGGAAAAATCGGGCTGCAAAAACCCCTGGATGAAGGCCCAACCGCGATCAAGCCCCTCCCAGACGCGCTGCCAGTCGACCTCGAGCGTGCCAATGGCCAGCACCAGATAGACGAGAGCGCCGATCTGGATCACGCGGCGCCAGATCGGATCCTTGAGGAGCTGCGGCGGCCGCCGCCATTTTTCCGGATAGCCGTGGGCGGCCAGATCGGCGCTGGTCATGCAAGCCCCGCCATCCGCTCGGCCTGATCGCGCTCCGCGGCGGCATCCTCGTCGGCAGATTTGCGCATCGCGGTCCAGTCTTCCTCGCCGTAAATATTCGTGAGCGCGGCCGTGTCGAGCTCAGCTGGCGGCCCGTCAAACACGACTTCGCCAGCGCGCAGGCCGATGATCCGCTCGGCGAATTGCTGCCCCAGCACCACGTCGTGGATGTTGATGATGGCGGGCAGACCGCGCTCGGCGCATACCTCGGTGACGAGGCGCATGATCTGGCGCGAGGTTTTTGGGTCGAGCGAGGCGGTCGGCTCGTCCACCAGCAACAGCTCCGGCTCCTGGGCGAGCGCACGCGCGATCCCGACGCGCTGACGCTGGCCGCCAGAGAGTGCGTCGGCGCGGCTGTCGGCGCGGCCGTCAAGCCCGACCCGGTCGAGCAGGCGAAACGCGTTGGCGATGTCTTCGCGCGGATAGCGCCGCAGCCACGAGCGCAAGAACGAGACATAGCCGAGCCGGCCGGACAGGACGTTTTCCATCACCGTCAGCCGCTCAACCAGCGCATATTCCTGAAAGATCATACCGATGCGCCGGCGGGCGCGGCGCAGCGCATTCTTGTTCAACCGCGTAAGGTCGGTCTCGTTCAGCAGAACGCGACCCGAAGTCGGCTCGACCAGCCGGTTGACGCAGCGTATCAGCGTCGACTTGCCCGCGCCTGACGGGCCGATCAGCCCGACGACCTGGCCCTTGGGCACCGTGAAGCTGACATTGCTCAACGCCTTGTCGCCAGTCCGATAGGTCTTGCTCAGATTTTCGACGCTCAACATCGGCGGGCCTCACACGTGTGGGCGCGCACAGACGGGTCCGCGCGCGCCCGTACCTCATTGAACAGCCGTTACTGGCAGTTGTAAGTGACGCCGTTCGCTTCGTCGATCTTGCGGATCACCTCCCAGTCGTCCTTGAAGGTGATCTCGATGAACTGCGCTTCACCGCTCTTGCTGAACTCTTCCTGCAGGCCCGTGCCTTCCCAGTCGAACGAGAAGAAAGCTTCCTGCACCTTGTTCTGCAGCTCAGGCTTCAGGTTGTAAACCACGCCATACCCGGTGGTGGGGAAGGTCTGCGAGGTGTAGAGCACGTTGAACTGGTCTTCGGAGACCACGCCGCGGTCGATCATGCGGCTTTTCACCGAGTTGGCGATGGTGGCGACCTCGTAATCCTTGTTGGCGACGCCCAGGATCGAGTTGTCATGCTTGCCCGAGAACTGTGTTTCGTAATCCTCGCCGGAGATCATACCGAATTCCGCCTTCATCAGCGCAGTAGGCGCCTTGAAGCCCGAATTGGATGTCTGAGAGGTGTGCGTGAGCGTGTTGCCCTTGATATCCGCGACCTCATCAATTCCCGAGCCGGGATGGGTAATGATCTCCATCTCGTAGCCGAACGAGCCGTCCTCGCCGGCCATCATGGCGAACGGACGGAAACCGGCGCAGGCCACTGCGATCGGGTTGGAACCGGTATTGAAGCCGGCGACATGCAGGCGGCCAGCGCGCATCGCCTCGATCTGCGCGGCGTTTGACTGAACCGGGAAGAACTGTACCTCCTTACCCGTGACTTCTGACATGTGGTCGAGAAATTCGGACCAGACTTCGCGGTAGACGGCCGGGTCTTCAACCGGGGTATAGGCAAAGATCAGCGTGTCGGGGTCGATCTGTTGGGCCGGATCGCTCGGGATGTCGGCGATCAGATCGCCGTCTTTATCTTCGTAGCCTGCGCCGAGCTCAAATTCAGCGGTCGCGGACCCGGCGAAACCAAAAACAACCGTGACTGTCAACGCAGCCATCAAAGTGCGTGAGAAAGACATGCGTAAACTCCCTATCGTGCGTGATGCGACACAGCGCGATTGAAGATTAGGCAGACACTGTTACAGCCGGATGACGCGTGCGCGGGTCGCCGGACCGGATTGCCGCAGGTGTGCCCGTCGATGCAGGAAAAGGTGTGCTGTACCATGTCAAAACCTCTGCGGGCTGAAGGGCGCGAGATCGATCGGCGGCGCCGCGCCGGTCATCAGGTCGCGCACGAGCCGGCCTGTCGCCGCGGACTGCGTGAGCCCAAGATGCCCGTGCCCGAACGCGTAGATGATATGCCGGGATGCGTGGGAAAATCCAATCGCCGGGAGCGTGTCGGGCAGCGACGGGCGGAAACCCATCCATTGCGTGCCGCTTTCGGTCTTGAGGCCGGGGAGGAAGTCGGCGGCCTTCTTCAGCATCGCGTCGGCGCGGGC
>CAYYSM010000336.1:2058-3110 GCA_964474225.1 uncultured Hyphomicrobiaceae bacterium | reverse complement strand
CCTAGGGTCGAGACTCATTCAGACCCAGAATGCGATGATGGCGGCGATGGCCACAGCGGATAAGAAGTTGTCGGCCAGTTTGTCGTAGCGCGTGGCGATGCGCCGGAAGTCTTTCAGCCGGCAGAAGGCGTTCTCGACAAGATGCCGGTCGCGATAGCGTTTTCGGTCGTGCTGGACGCTGCGCTTGCGGTTGCGCCGACCGGGGATGACCGGCTTCGTGCCGTCCTCAGTCAGGGTTTTGCGCAGGGCGTCAGCATCGTAGCCCTTGTCCGCGATTAGGCATCCGGGGCGGCGAATGCAGGTCAACAGATCCCTGGCGGCACGGATGTCGCTGACATTGCCGGCGGTGAGCCGGATCGCTGCCGGACGGCCTAAAGTGTCTGTTATCACATGAACTTTCGTAGTCTGTCCGCCGCGTGACGGGCCGATGGCCTGGGTCTTCGCCCCCCTTTTCCACCATGGGCCGAGCGGTGCGCTTTGACGTAGGTGCTGTCGATCGCAACGCTCTTGGTGATGATGCCGCGCGCGACCACGGCCTCGAGAATATCGACCCACAACCGGCGGCGTGACCAGCGGTTGAATCGGTTGTAGATCGTGGTTGGCGGGCCATACGCGGGCGGGCAATCCTTCCACCGGCAGCCGCTCTTCAGAACATGAATGATCCCGCTGATCACCCGCCGGTCGTCAACGCGCCGCGCGCCGGGCTGATTTTGCGGTAGATGCGGCTCAATCGCCGCCCAGGCTTCGTCGTCCAGCCAGAACAGTCTGCTCATCCCCGCCTCCCTCTTGTTGTTTGAAGGCAAGGAATCTGATTTGCTACGCTAACTCAACATTGTTGATTGGGTTTTGAACCTAGGTGAACTGTGGTGATTGCGGTGGTAGAGGCGCTCATGGGCTGGGAGGCCCGCCTATTCCATCCGCGCGCGGAAGAGCCAGCCCGCGACGCTCATATTATTGCTATTGACAACGTCAACTGCCGGATCACTTTTACAGATTTCACAGGCAATTTTATAAGTACAGAGTATGCATGTTCATGTTTTCTAAAATCACAT
>CAYYSM010000336.1:0-2048 GCA_964474225.1 uncultured Hyphomicrobiaceae bacterium | reverse complement strand
TGATCTGCGTGAAATCCTGCAGCCACTCCGGCATGTTCTCCACCGGCGTGGCGAAGCCGGACAGCAGGATGGCCGGCGCGGCGAACAGGAACGCGCCGAGGAACGCCTGTTGCTGCGTCTGCGACAGCGAGGAGATGAACAGCCCCACGCCGATCACCGCGAGCAGGTAGATGAACGTCCCGAGATAGAGCAGGGCGAGCGAGCCGCGGAAAGGCACCTCGAAGAAGAAGACTGCAAAGGCGATGAAGGCGGTGGCCTGCGCCAGCCCGGCGATCATGGCCGGCACGGTCTTGCCGAGCAGGATTTCATGCACGCGCAGCGGCGAGACCATGATCTGGTCGAAGGTGCCAAGCTCACGCTCGCGGGCAATGGTTTGCCCGGTGACGACCAGCACGATCAGCAGCGTGAGCGTGCCGAGCAGGCCGGGCACGATGAACCAGAAATCCTTGAGGTTGGGGTTGAACCAGTGCCGGACCACCACCGGCTCGGCCGCGCCCGGGTCTTGCGGCGGTTCGGTTTCCAGCGCGACGGGGCTGGTCGCGGTCAGCCCGGCGGTGATCTCGCTCAGATAGCCGGTGACGATCTGCGCGGCGTTCGAGCGCCGCCCGTCCAGCAGAAGCTGCACCTGCGCGGGCCGCCCCGCGTTGATGTCGCGCGAAAAGGTCTCGTCGAAATGCAGGACGGCGATGACATCCTGATTGTCGATAGCGCGCTGCGCAGCGTCGAGATTGGGCAGCCGTCTGATCTCGGCGAAGGCGGTCGCGCCGTCCACCCGCTGCACGAATTCCGTGCTCCAGCGGCCCGCGTCGCGGTCGATGACGCCGATATTGACGTTGGTAACGTCCAGCGTCGCGGCGTAGCTGAACAGGAAGAGCTGCACGATTGGCGGGGCGATCAGCACGAAACGGCTGCGCGGGTCGCGCCAGATCGCGAGCAGCTCCTTGATGATGAGGGCTGAAAGACGCCGCCACATTATTCCAGGCTCTTGCGTGTGGTGAGTGCGGTGAAGATGAGGAAGACTGCGCCGATGCCCAGCATCGAAGCGATGTCCCGCAGGAACAGCGGCCAGATGTCCCCGACGAGAAACACAGTCTGCAGGCTCGGCACCAGATAGCGCGCCGGCACGATATAGGTGATCCACTGGACGAGTTCGGGCATCGACTTGATCTCGAAAATGAAGCCCGAAAGCAGAACCGCCGGCAGGAAGCCCGACAGGAGCGCGACCTGCGAGGCGACGAACTGGTTTTTCGTCGCCGAGGAGATCAGCAGTCCCTGGCCCAGCGCGGGCACCAGAAACGCCGATGAGATAACGACCAGCGCGAAGAACGAGCCGCGAAACGGCACGCCGAACAGGAACACAGCGATCGCGGTGCACATCGCCATCGCGCCAAGACCCAGCGCGAAATAGGGCAGCAGCTTGCCGAAGATCAGCTCGGGGATGGAGATGGGCGTGGCCATCATTGCTTCCATCGTGCCGCGCTCCCATTCGCGCGCGACGACGAGGGCGGTCAGCAGCGTGCCGACCAGCGCCATGATGATGGTGATCGAACCCGGCACCAGGAAATAGCGGCTGGTCAACTCCGGATTGAACCAGAAGCGCGGCTCCAGCGTCACGGCCGCCTGCGGCGGGTTTTCCGGCGTGCGCAGCGCGAGCCAGGTCTGCCAGACTCCTTCGGCGTAATTCTCGACGAATTTCGCGGTGTTCGGGTTGGTCGCATCCGTAATGACCTGAATCCGCGCGCTTGCCGGATTTTGCGCGACCTTCGCGCCGAAATCTTCGGGGATCACGACGATGCCGCGGATGTCGCCCGCGACCAGCTTCGGGATCACCTCGCGCCGGTCCTGCGCGGCAACGACCTCGAAGAACCGCGAGCCCTGAAACGACGCAGCAAGGCTTTGCGCGGGCGCGTCGCTCTTCTCCACGACCACGCCGACGCGGACGAGGTTCGAGTCGAGCGAGATCCCGTAGC
The DNA here is from genome assembly GCA_964474225.1 of uncultured Hyphomicrobiaceae bacterium. Lineage (GTDB taxonomy): Bacteria > Pseudomonadota > Alphaproteobacteria > Rhizobiales > Rhodomicrobiaceae > Dichotomicrobium. The sequence goes on along the minus strand of CAYYSM010000336.1, from coordinate 78 downwards.
CGAACAGGAACAGCAGGATCAGCGGCAGCACAAAGGCGATCAGGATGCTGCTCGGGTCGCGGACGATCTGGATCGACT
>CAYYSM010000335.1:0-3114 GCA_964474225.1 uncultured Hyphomicrobiaceae bacterium | reverse complement strand
GTCTACCAATTCCGCCACCTGGGCCTTGCCTCAATAGCTATTGCGACAGCGTTTCGTTGTCAATGTCCCGCGGCCGCCGCTTCACATGGCCCAAGCGGCGTTGTAAGGCTGTGCCCGGCGAAGCGAACGCGTGAGGGAAAGGATTGCCGCGATGGCGAATGCGCTGGGAGACTCCAAGCTCGTGACGGTGTTCGGCGGCTCGGGTTTTCTCGGGCGGCACACTGTCTGGGCGCTGGCGCAAGCGGGCTATCGCATTCGCGTGGCCGTGCGCCGGCCGGAGCTGGCGGGCTTCCTCCGCTCTTACGGGCTGGTCGGGCAAATCCACCCGATACAGGCGAATGTGCGCGATAACGAGTCGGTGCGCCGGGCGATCGTCGGCGCCGATGCCGTCGTCAACCTGGTCGGCATTCTCGCGCCCACGGGCAAGCAGACCTTCCGGTCGGTGCAAGCCGAGGGCGCGGCGCGGATTGCCGGCATGGCCGCGGAAAACGGCATCGCCAATTTCGTACACGTCTCGGCCATCGGCGCGGACCGCAATTCCAATTCGCGCTATGCCCGCACCAAGGCCGAAGGCGAGGATGCGGTCCTCCAGGCGATACCCAGTGCGGTGATCCTGCGCCCGTCCATCGTGTTCGGCCCAGAGGACGAGTTCTTCAACCGTTTCGCGGAGTTGGGCCGCATCTCGCCGGTGCTGCCGCTGATCGGTTTCGGCAAGACGAAATTCCAGCCGGTCTATGTCGGGGACGTCGCGCAGGCGATTCGCGCGGCGCTTGAGGGCAAGGCGAAGCCCGGCGCGATCTACGAGCTGGGCGGCCCGCATGTCTATTCGTTCAAAGAGCTGCTCGACAAGATCGGCGAATTCACGATGCGCAAGCGCGCCTATATCCCGATCCCGTTCTGGATGGCCACGATCCAGGCCGCGCTCGTTCAGTGGCTGCCGAATGCGCCGCTGACCGTCGATCAAGTCCGGCTCCTGCGAAAGGACAACGTCGTGAGCCAGCGCGCCAAGGACGAAGGCCTGACGCTTGAATCGCTCGGGATCGAGCCGCATAGCGTCGAGGCGATCGTGCCCGACTATCTCTGGCGGTTCCGCCCCAGCGGCGAGTTCGCCACCGACGAGACGCCGGAAGTCTGACCGCGGCGGAACGCGCATCGGCCTCGCGCGCTTATTAGGACGGGGCAGGGTGGATCCTGCCGGCCGCCACCGCCCGAAGCTCAGCCGCCGCGAGCGCTACGGATGTTTGATTCCCTGACCAGCCTGATCCTGCTGACGGGCCTGCTCCTGCTTTTGAGCCTGCTCCTTCGGCTGACCGTTCAGGAACGCTTCGTACCGCATTTCGTGCTGTATTTGCTGATCGGCATCGGGCTGGCCAGTCTCAACCGGGAATTCGGCGTGCTGGGGCCGTCCCTGCGCGACGGGCTGGGGTTCCTCGCGGAAATCGGCATCATCATCCTGCTCTTCCGCGTCGGCATGACCTCCGACATCCAGGCTCTGCGCGAGCAGTTGCCGCGCGCGTCGTGGGTATGGCTCGGCAATGTCGCGATCAGCGGGATTTTCGGCTACGCGGCGGCCTATCAGCTGCTCGGGCTCGGCTGGGTGACCAGCATGGTCATCGCTGTCGCGCTCATGGCGACCAGCGTCGGCGTGACCGTGTCAATGTGGGAGAACGAGGGGCTTCTCAAGACCCGGCAGGGCGAAACGCTGCTCGACGTGGCCGAACTAGACGATCTGACCAGCATTATCCTGCTGACGCTGCTGTTCGCGATCCTGCCGAGCATCCGGGGCGAGGGCGATTTCGCGCTGACCATGCTCGGGGCGGAAACGGCCTGGATCCTTTTGAAACTCGCGCTGTTCATGGGCGCGCTGATTGTCTTCTCGCTGAAGCTGGAACCCCGCATCACCCGCTTTCTGCGCGCGCGCGAAAGCCCTCAGGAACTGACGGTGTTCGTCGCCGCGACCGGGATCATCATCGCGGGCATTGCCGAGCTGCTGGGACTGTCCGCGGCGATCGGGGCGTTCTTCGCGGGGCTCGCGATGGGACGCGATGACGAGCTGGTCCGTCGCGCGGTCGCGCTGCCCGCGCTGATGAATTTCTTCATGCCGTTCTTCTTCATCGGCATCGGCCTGCAGATGACCGCGTCCTGGGCTGACGTGTTCACGGTGAGGACGCTGGTGCTGCTGGTCGCGGCGATCTTCGGCAAGTTCATCGGCGCTGCGCTGCCGGCTTATTTCACCTTCGGCGCGATGGGCGCGGTTTGCATCGGGGTGAGCATGATCCCGCGCGCGGAGATCGCGCTGGTGGTGATGCAGAAGGCGCTGGAGCAGGGGTTCGTCACCGACACGATCTTTTCCTCCGTGGTTATCGTGGCCGCGATCACGACGCTGATGACCCCGGCGATCCTCCACCAGATATTCACGCGTTCGCGGGCCGCGCGCGCTGCAACGGATCAGCCATAGACAATCACGAAAAGGAACGCGCCGAGCGCGAAGCGGTAAACGACGAAGGGCAGCATGCTCATTCGCTTCAACAGCGCCATCATGAACCAGATGGCGATGAAGGCGGCGACGAAGGACAATCCGGCCGCAATCGCGCCCTGCTGGAGGGAAGCCGCGCCCCCGGTCTGGTAAAGCTCCAGCGCGCTGCCCGCGCCCAGCCCCAGGATCGACGGGATCGCCAAGAGCATCGCAAACCGCGCGGCTTCCGGGCGCTCCATGCCCAGATAGCGCCCGGCTGTCATCGTCACGCCCGCCCGGCTCGCGCCGGGAATCAGCGCCAGCACCTGCGCAAAGCCAATGAACATGACGCCGGGCAGGCGGAGATTGCCGATATGCCGGTCGGTCGGGAAGCGCTCGTCGATGACCAGCAGGATCAGCGCGAAAATGATATTCGCCCAGGCGATCATCTCAAGGCTGCGCAGGCTGTCGTAATAACCGGATTTCAGCAGCGCGAAGCCGATGATGAGCAGCGGCAGCGAGCCGAGGATCAGATAGACGAGAACCCGCGCCTCCGCGCTCTTGCGCCCGCTCACAAGCGCCAGCGCCCCGCGCATCAGCGCGCGCATCTCCTTGTGGAAATAAATGATGACGGCGAACAGGCTGCCGACATGCATCGC
>CAYYSM010000334.1:0-3117 GCA_964474225.1 uncultured Hyphomicrobiaceae bacterium | reverse complement strand
CGCCGCGGTTCGAACGGCGGAACTGCGAAAGGCCGGTGACCGCGCTGAGCGGGTATATGACGCCGCGCATGTGATGGTTTTCCACCGGAACGCGATTCTTCTTTGGCGGCGGATCGATGTTGACATAACTGACCGCAGAGCCGTTGAAGCGCAGGCGCACGGAACCGGCCTTGTCGCCGGACTCATAGCCGAAATTGTACCGCTCCGGTTTCGGGCCGTTGGAGGTCAGCCGGCCGGCGCTTTCGGTGCGCGCGTTCCAATCGAACAGGACGCCGCTCAACAGGCTGATGCGCGCGCCCGCGCGCAGGTGGTAGCCCGTCGCGTTCCAGTTGGAGTGAAACCGAAAGGTGCCGATGCTCAGCCCGTTGAAGGCGATATTGTAACGCGCGAAGATTTTCGAGTCGCCGGCCGCGGCAGAGCCGGGGTACCCGCCCGCCGCGAGAAGCAACGCCAGAACCGGGACCGCGTAACGCAAGAACCTCACAGACATTTCGTTCGACCTTCCTGATACTGCGTCCCGGAACGCCACGCCGCCGGGCGAAGCTGCCTGCTGATACCGAGCAAATACCCGCTATACGACAATTCCAAGGCACTGCAACCCGCAATCGTGGGCGTCACGCAAGCATCCATACACGCTAAATCTTAACGTGTGTTTTTCACTGGCACACCATATGCCGGGGAAATCCTCTCGTCGTCGATTTCGGTGGCTTCGGGGCCGGGATCGTCGGGCGCGCGTAGCGGAAAAACCACAGTCTCGGCGGGTTGGAGGCTGCGCCGTTCGGCGCGCTGCGGGTTCTGCTCAGACGCCTCGGCTGGTTCGTCGGTTGTGGAAAGGCTACGGGGAGCGGCCTCGCGTTCCGGTTCCTCCGGGCTGGGCGCCTCCGGCTCTTCGCTTGGCGTATCCTCCTGGTCCACGGCCTCCAGGATCGCCGGCTCGTTTGAATGGTCGGCCGGTGGCCCAACATCCGCTCTGTGCGTCTGCTCAAGCCGCTCCAGCCGGTCGAGTTCAGCGATCTCCAGCGGCAGCGCGTCCTGATCCGCAGGCGCGACTCTCTCCATCGGGATGCGCCATTCGAAGGCATCAAGCTGCCCCGTCACCGGCGAAAGCGGCGCCCAGCGGTCGGAGACGACGCCATCGGCCACCCAGGCGGGGTCCCGCGGCGCGCGCAGCGCCCGCGCCAGCCATTCGCGAACCAGCCCGGCATTGCGCGTGTCCCCTGCCTCGATCCGCGCCATCAGCGTGCAGACGCGCCGGGAAGGCCGCTCTTCCAGCAGCGGCTCCAGCGCCTTGCGCGCCTCATTCCATTCATGCGCGTCGACCGCCGCGGCGGCCACGGCCACCCGGCTCTCGACATGGTCGGGGTTGTTGCGCGTCAGCGCGCGCACGCGGTTGAGCCGGTCACGCGGGGAGTCGCCCGGGCGCACATAGGCGTAGGTCAGGGCGATGTCGGGATGCGGCGAAAGTTCCCAGGTCTTGGCCAGCAGCCGCGCGGCGCGAGAGACATGGCCCTGCGCGGCCAGCACGCGCCCGGCGATCTCCGCCGCCGGCACCAGGTCGGGCGCGAGGTTATGCGCCTCCTGCGCCAGCTTGCCGGCCTGCTCCTGATTGGTCAGCTCGATCGCCTGCGCCTGCGCGGTCAGCAGCACGGCGCGGCGGCGATCGGCGGTCTTGCGGTCAACCAGCTTGTTCTGGCGCATGGAGGCAAGCGTTTCGAGCGCGCCGGACCAATCGCCCTTGCGGCATTGCAATTCGAACAGCGCCTCCGCGGCCCAGGGAAGGCCCGGCCTGATTTCGACTGCGCCCGCAGCGAACTGCTCGGCCGCCTCGATGCGGTTTTCGCGCCGCGCCTCCAGGAAAAGACCGTGCAGGCCCATCAGCCGCGTCTCGTCATCGTCGAGCATGGTCTCATAGATGCGCTTGGCGGTGGCGTGGTCGCCGCTGATCTGCGCGGCTTGCGCGCGCAGCAGCTTGGTCAGCGGTTCGTTGTCCAGAACCTGCCGGGCCTCGCTGGCGTAGCGCGCCGCGAGTTGCGCATCGCCCGCGCCGACGGCGAAGATGCCCTGGCGCAGCGCATCCCGCCCGCGCTGCTCGCGCCTCTCGCGCATCCGCGCAATCAGCCGCCCCGGCGCGCCGAAAATGCCGCGCAGCGCGCTCCACAGCAGCAGCGCCAGCGCCAGGCCCAGAAGCAGCGCCGCGATCGCGATGAACACACTGGTCTCGATCCGGTAGCCCAGCCAGGTGATGGCCAGTTGGCCCGGGTTTCCGGCCAGCCACGCGGCGGCTGCGCCAAGGGCGCCGACGACGATCAGGTAAAGCAGCAGTCTCAGCATTCGCGGTCTCTCTTCGCGGCGCCGACCGACGCGGCGCCGGCTATTGCTGGATGGCGGCGAGCATGCGCGACTCCAGCGCGTCCAGTTCCTCACTCGCGTTGATCCGCGTCTTCACGCGCTCGATCCACGGCACGAGTTGGACAGCCGCCTCGCCGGAAAGCTGGTCGCTCTGCGCGACCACGCCCGGCAGGTCGCCCGCCTTCAGCCTGTTTTCCATGCGCGCGATGACGGCGCTGGGGCTGTCGCCCTCGATCTCGCCGACCGGGCGCACATTCACCACCGAGCGCGCGCTCTCCACGATCTGCCCGATGAGCGAGTCGTCACCGGTCGCGCCCACGGCTTCGAGCGCGTTGTTGGCGTATTCCGGGAAGCTCTGGCGCAGCTCGCCAAGGGTAGGCACGCCGTCCTCAGCCGCAGCGGTAAGCACGTCGGCCTCCAGTGGCTCCGCCGAGAGGTCGCGAACCGCCTGCAACTCAGCTGTATAGGGCGCACCGCGCTCCACCGTACGCTGCAGATTGTTAAGCGCGACAGCCAGCGCCGAGGCCCGCGCCGCGGCGACGTTCTCCTGCGTCTGCGCGCGCACCTCGTCCAGCGAGGCGCGCAGGGCGCCCACGCTATCCTCCAGCCCGGTGAGGCGATCGCGGACAGTGGCGATCTGCTCGGCGCGCGCGGTGTCACCCCCCGTGTCGAGTGCTTGGATCTCCTGTTCGAGCGCATCAACGCGCGTGATTAACGAAACGATCGCCTCATCGTCCGTGCGGGCCAGCCCTTCGGTGCGCGCATCAA
>CAYYSM010000333.1:0-3117 GCA_964474225.1 uncultured Hyphomicrobiaceae bacterium | reverse complement strand
TGATGAGGTTGGCCGCCGTCACGGCGTAGGCCGTCACCAGCCCGCCTTCGCGCACTTCCCGCCCGGAAAGCCTGTCGACCGTGTAGAGCGTCATTCCTTCCCGCGCCCAATTTCGCGGCCGTGCTGATCCTTCACGATGATCGTCGTGCGCCGCCCGCGAATGAGCCGCGCAACGAGAATAATGAAGATCAGCAGCGCCAGCGCCGTGACGGCCAGCGTCCAGGTGTAGGCCTCAACAAAGACGCACGGCTCGACCTGCCCGGCGCGCACCTTACCGAAGTCGTTGACCATGCCGAACAGGCTGAAGTAGCCGCCAGGGTCGAGCAGCATGTCGATCGCCGCATCCTGGTCCGCGCTGGCCAGCACGGCGTCCTGCAGGCCGGAGCGCGCCAGTGTCTCCATACGCGCGGGGTTCGCCGAAACGGAATCGAGCAGGGCGCGGGCGGACGGCGCAGAGAGTTCGGTCTCATAGCGCGCCAGCGCCGCCAGTTCCTCCTCGTTCAGCCGCGTGGCGAGGCTGCGCACCTTTGCAGGCGGCAGCGCCAACAGCCGTTCACGCGCCACGGCGGGCAGTGCTGCGAGCCGGTAGACGGCGGTGCTGTCATCGACCGAGAGTAGCCGGTTCAGCTCGCTCTGCGAAATCTGCTCCGGCCGGATGCGGCTGTAGACGTCGAAGCGCAGCACCTCGTCGATCCGGTCGCCTGCCAGCTCTGACCAGGCGATTGCCGTGTCCAGCGAGCGCGTCTGCCGGGCGATCTCGACGCCGTCGAGCGTGAGCGTGTCCAGCGCGGTCTTGAGCGAACTTTCCTCCAGGCGGCGGAAGACCGCCGGCTCGCCTTCCTGCTGCACTGTCAACTCGACGATCTCGCCCAGACGCGCCAACTCGCCCGTCTCGCGCTCGCGCAGGAAGTCCTTGAAGGCCGCGTTCTGGTCCGCCAGCGAGAGCAGCAAGTCGTAGCGGTCCTGAAAGTCCCGCCACATGGCGAACATGTTGGCCGCCGTCTCCTGAGAGATGCTCTCCACGTTCTCGTTGACGAAGCCGGAAATGCTCTCTGCGATCTCGGTCTTGATGAGCTGCTTTGAGTCGTCCGACTTCATCCGCTCCTCGATGAGCGGGAACACGCCTTCGCCCGCGTCGATCAGGTCTTTCACGATCAGCGCCAGCCCGATCAGGCCGGTGAAGGAGGAGACGATCCGCGTGGCGATCGCGCCGGCCAGCCGCCGGCCCATCTGCGCGACCATGCGCGCGATCATCCGCCGGGTCATCACCAGCAGCAGCCCCCCGATCGCCTCGCTGCTTTGAAATACCAGATCGCCTGTGGTGATCGCCGGTGTGCCGGACTGGGCGGCGACGTCGAGGGAGGTTTCGGTCTGCTGCACGAAGGTCTGCGCGATCGCGCCGCCGTAGCGCGCTTCGAGCGCCAGCCGCATGCACGACACGGCCGGACCCGACGCAGCCGCCGCCGCGGTTTCCAGCCGTCCGCCGATGTCCTCGCCAATGGCGGTTGTCAGGTCGGCCATGGCGTTGCGGAACGCTTCGGAGGTATAGGTCTTTTCCGCGACGGCCACGGCGAAGCCTTCCGCCTGCTCCCGGCTGATGGTGGAATAGGCGCGGTCGAACCAGTCGGTATCGGCGCGCACCTCCTGGATGGCGATGTCGATCTGCTCGTCGATGCGCGCGTCCATGCCGGTGTCGGTCCATTGCTGCTGGACCAGCGCGGCATAGTTCAGTCCGCTCAGCTCGGCCTTCAGGCGCTGCTCGGTGATGGACTGGATCGCTGTGCGGACGTTCTGGTCATCGAGCTGGCGGCATTCGGAGGGGCTGAGCGTACGCGTCACGGCTGCGTCGCCGTTCGTCTGTGCATAGGCCGGCCGCTGCGGCAGGATGGCCGTCACCACAATCGCGGAGGCCGTGACAAGCGCAGTAGCGGACCGGAAAAAACGGCGCATGACGGTTTGGGCCTCGTTTGGTGTGCGGCGCAACAGGGTGAGCGTAAGCGAAAGCGCCTGCTCTCACAATGTTAACCGGCGCGCCGCGCGGCCTCGGGGCCTAGAGACGGAATGTCACGCCCAGGAACAGCAGCCCCCACGCCACCAGCATGATCTCGAACGGGCTGCGCTCGACGATCGTGGTCAGCACCGGGATTTCGACGCCAAAATACTGCGAGAGGATCACAAGCGCGACGAGGATCACCGAAAGAAGAAAAATCAGGCGGGAGGGTGCACTCAATCTCATCATGCCCAAACCCCAAGTTGCCAATGATCTCGGCTGATAGCAGCAGGCCCGGTGAGATTCACCCGGAAGCGGCGGGAATTCACAGGCGCTTGGCGGATTTCACACGCTGGCGTGGCCGATGCGGCACAGTGCGCCGGTCAGCGCGGCGTTTCGGCTTCGAGCAGGCGGGCGACGGGCGCGAAGGAACGGCGGTGATGGATGCTCACGCCGTGCTGCGTCAGCGCCGCGGCGTGCTCCCGCGTACCGTAGCCCTTGTTGCGCGCCCAGCCGTAAGAGGGGAAGTCGCCGTCGAGCGCGCGCATCAGGCGGTCGCGCGTGACCTTGGCGACGATTGACGCCGCCGCGATAGAGGCCGACCGCGCGTCGCCGCCGACCACGGCCTGAGCCGGGCAGGGCAGTTCGGGCGCGCGGTTGCCGTCGATGAGCGCGGATTGCGGCGGGTCTGGCAGCTTGGCGAAGGCATCCTGCATGGCGCGAAGGCTTGCCTGGAGGATGTTGAGCCGGTCGATGGTCGGAACGTCGACGATGCCGATGCCGATGACGGCCTTCGCGGCAATTTCGGCGAACAGCGCCTCGCGCGCGTCTTCGGCGACCAGCTTGGAATCGTCCAGCCCGTCCAGCGTCAGGCGCTCGTCCAGGATCACCGCAGCCGCGACGACCGGCCCGGCCCACGGCCCGCGCCCGGCCTCGTCCACTCCGGCGACCAGACCGCCGTATTCTGTCCTCGCCGCGTCTTCCAGTGTGAAATCCGGCATTGCCCATCCGCCTGAACCAAGCGGCCATAGCAACGCCGATTCTGGCGGCGGGATCAAGGCGGGGCAAACAGGTCGAGCTGGCCCGACGGCGCTGGCGGTTGAAAGAGATCGATGCGCAGCGGCGGG
>CAYYSM010000332.1:2335-3125 GCA_964474225.1 uncultured Hyphomicrobiaceae bacterium | reverse complement strand
CATCTCGTGCAGCCGCGCATCGACCTTTTCCTGGATCTCCGGGAGTGCGACCCTGACCTTCAACTCGCGCTTCAGACCATCCGAAACCGTTTCTTCAACCTGCATAATTCGTGTTTTCCGTTCGTCTCTTGTGATCCTCGCCAGCCGGGGCACATCCGGTTCAGGCGTGTGACGCCGTGGTGCGGGCGGAGGGACTTGAACCCCCACGGCTTGCGCCACCAGAACCTAAATCTGGCGTGTCTACCAATTCCACCACACCCGCACGTTGCTGTTCGCACCAGACATTTGTGGGCGTATATCACAGCCGATCCGCGCTGGGCCAGCGCGATATCACGGCTTTGCCAAGGGCGCAAAAGTCATCACGCCGACTCGACATTCCAGTCCCAGTTCTCGGGGATAAAGCGGAAGGACGTATTCAACCGCGCCGCGCGCCCGACGCCGGGAAACGGCGCGTGATAGATCGCGATGCGCATATCCTCGCTCGCGGCCATTTCCAGCATCTGCTTGCGCGTTTCCGCCGCCTGCTCGCCGTCCATATCGAAACCAAAATGCCAGTCCGGCTGCTCGAACGAAATATAGGGATGCATCAGCGCATCGCCCACGATCAACAGCCGCTCGCCCGCCGACTCGACCATCACGCCCGAATGCCCCGGTGTATGCCCCGGCGCAGGGAACAGCCGCACGCCCGGCGCGACCTCGGCATCCGGATTGGCCCGGTTCGTGCGCGCGGAGACGGCGGTGAGGTTCTTGCGCGCGCCGCGGGCCATTGGCTTCGCAGCTTCGGGCAGCC
>CAYYSM010000332.1:0-2325 GCA_964474225.1 uncultured Hyphomicrobiaceae bacterium | reverse complement strand
TCCGTCCAGAAGCGCCATTCCGCGCCGTTGATCGCATATTCGGCGTGCGGAAACCGCGGCGCCTCGCCCGCATCGTCGAGGATGCCCCAGACATGGTCCGGGTGGCCGTGGGTTATAACGATCAGGCTGATGTCCTCGCGCCTGTAGCCTGCCGCCTTCAGGCTCGCCTCGATCCGCCCGGCCGTCTCCTGGAAATCCGGCCCGGCGCCTGCATCAACCAGGATGACCTCCTCGCCGGTGTCGATCAGCGTCAGGTTCAGATGGCCGCGCTGCATGTCCCCGCCCTGGCGGATCGTTTTGAGATAGCTCCGCAGCGTCGCCTCAGGCACGTTCGCAGCCAGCGTGGGCGTGGGCAGGCTCAGTTGCCCATCGCTGACCATCGTGACGAGGTAGTCGCCCACACGAAAGCGGTAGAATCCCGGGGCCTGGCGCGCGCGCGCCTGCGGTTGAGGTTCAGGCACCTGCGCGGCCGAGGAGCCAGCCACTGAAATAAATGGCGCGGCCGCGCCCGCACGCAACAGAAACCGGCGGCTGAACGAAGATGCCGTCATCAAACTGCCTTCCAGTAACGCATTGCCGAGAATGAATTTGGGGCGAAAACGCCTCACGCCATAGATGGCATGACGCCCGCGAAAGTCCAGGCGAAAACTCAAGAGCGATAATAGCGCCAGAGACGGAGCATGGTGTTGTGGATTTGCTCCGGCTCCGGGCGGAACGGCTCCAGCCTTATGCGGATGACATTGTCGGGGCCAAGCTTCCAGGGCAGCTTCATCAGGATGCGGTAGAGCGGCTGGCGGCGCCAGTCGGCAATGAGCGCGTGGTCGAGGTCGCGCTTGAGCTGGATATGCAGCTCCTTGTCCGCGATGTTCCGCACCGCAAAGGTGCGCAAGAGGATGTCGTTGACCTCGCGCCACGGGATGAGCCCGAGCCCGTCACAGAAGATGCCGTATTCATTCCCGCCGATGCGCGGCCGGCCCTCGATCAGCGGATAGAAATAATAGGCCACGCTGCCCGCGGCGATGGCGACCGGCAAAAAGAACTGATCCCCGCCCGAGACATAAAAGCCGAGCGACATAAGCGCGACGAAGGCCATGAAATAAAAGCGGAACCCGCCCCGGTTCGCGCCGTAGGGCAAGGCAAAGCCGCGATACATCACTTCCTGGGGTGACGGCTGGCTCTCTTCGGAGGGACTGTGGGGGGGTTGCGCCTGTGCCGCCATCAAGAGCGCCCTCGGGGTGTGGTGAACGTTGCTCACGTACCGCCGCATTGCGCGCGGTGACGCAGCAGGTGATCGGCCAGGACCAGCGCCATCATCGCCTCGCCGACCGGGACCGCGCGGATGCCCACGCAAGGATCGTGCCGCCCCTTGGTCGCGATTTCCGTTTCCTGCCCGCTCGCATCAACGGTCTGGCGCGGCTTCAGGATCGAGGAAGTCGGCTTGACGGCAAAGCGCGCTACGATCGGCGCGCCGGTCGACAGTCCGCCAAGCACGCCCCCGGCATTGTTCGACAGGAATTCTGGCTTGCCGTCCGGGCGCATGCGCATTTCGTCGGCATTCTCCTCGCCCGACAGCGCCGCGGCGGCGAAGCCTGCCCCGATTTCGACCCCCTTGACCGCGTTGATGCTCATAAAAGCGGCAGCGATGTCCTGATCCAGCTTGCCATAGAGCGGCGCGCCCAGTCCGGGCGGTGCGCCTTCTGCGACGACCTCGATCACCGCGCCCGCCGATGAGCCGGCCTTGCGCACACCATCCAGATAATCGGCCCAGCGCGCCGCGGCATCGGGATCGGGGGAGAAGAACGGGTTGCGGTCCACTTCGTTCCAATCCCACCTGGCGCGGTCGATCTCGTGTGGACCGAGTTGCACCAGCGCGCCGCGGATCGTCATGCCGGCAAGCACCTTGCGCGCTACAGCCCCCGCCGCCACGCGCATCGCCGTCTCGCGCGCAGAGGAGCGCCCGCCGCCGCGATAGTCCCGGATGCCGTATTTGGCGAGATAGGTGTAATCCGCATGGCCAGGGCGGAACTTGTCCTTGATCTCGCTATAGTCTTTCGAGCGCTGGTCGACATTCTCGATCTGAAGCGCGATCGGGGTGCCGGTGGTAAGCTGGACGCCATCCTCGCCGGCGAAGACGCCGGACATGATCCTGACCTGGTCGGCTTCCTGCCGCTGCGTCGTGTAGCGGGACTGGCCGGGCCGGCGCCGGTCGAGATAAGGCTGGATGTCCTCTTCGCTCAGCGGGATGCCGGGCGGGCAGCCGTCGATCACGCAGCCGATCGCCGGGCCGTGGCTCTCGCCCCAGGTCGTGACGCGGAACAGATGCCC
>CAYYSM010000331.1:0-3133 GCA_964474225.1 uncultured Hyphomicrobiaceae bacterium | reverse complement strand
GTGTACAGCTTGAAATGGTGGATCAGCGCTTCCATCGAGCGCTTCATCTCCGCGCGGCGCGGCGGCGTGACCTTGTTGTTCGGCGCGAGCACCGGCCCCTGCCCCTCGCCCGAGGTCAGCTTGTCGATGCACTGCTTCATGATCCGCACCGACTGGCGCATTTCCTCCATCCGCAAGAGGTAGCGATCGTAGCAGTCGCCGTTCTTGCCGACGGGGATGTCGAACTCGAAATCGTTGTAGCACTCATAGGGCTGCGCCCGGCGCAGGTCCCATGCCCCGCCGGAGCCGCGCACCATGACCCCGGAAAAGCCGCGCGCCAGCGCCTCGTCGAGCGTGACCACGCCGATATCGACGTTGCGCTGCTTGAAGATACGGTTGTCTGTCAGCAGACCTTCGATATCGTCGAGCACCTTCAGGAACGGGTCGCAGAACCCGGCAATGTCATCGATCAGGTCGGGCGGCAGGTCCTGGTGCACGCCGCCGGGGCGGAAATAGTTAGCGTGCAGCCGCGAGCCGGAGGCGCGCTCGTAGAAGATCATCAGCTTCTCGCGCTCCTCGAAGCCCCACAGAGGCGGGGTGAGCGCGCCGACATCGAGCGCCTGCGTCGTGATGTTAAGAAGATGGCTCAGGATGCGGCCGATCTCGCTGAACAGCACGCGGATGATCTGCCCGCGAATCGGCACCTCGATGTCCAGCAGCTTCTCGATCGCCAGGCAGAAGGCATGCTCCTGGTTCATCGGCGCGACATAGTCAAGCCGGTCGAAATAGGGAATGGCCTGCAGATAGGTCTTGTATTCGATCAGTTTCTCGGTGCCGCGATGCAAAAGGCCGATATGCGGGTCGACGCGCTCCACGACCTCGCCGTCCAGCTCCAGAACGAGGCGCAGGACGCCATGCGCCGCCGGGTGCTGCGGCCCGAAATTGATCGAGAAATTGCGGACTTCCGCTTCAGCCTGGGCCATTGGCCTCAACCTTTCTCCTGTTCGGGCGCGAACATCTCGAACACCTGCTGTCCGGTCAGTTTGTTCGTCTCATTCGCGAAGTCGTAATAGGCCGGCTTCTCGTCAATGAAGATTTCGTTGGTCAAGCGCAAGCCACTGGCGTCATCCAGCGTGCCGGCGCAGAGCACGACATGCGAGCCGTCCTGCATCCGCCAGAACAGATTGGTGCCGCACGTCCGGCAAAAACCCCGTTCGCCCCACTCCGAGGCGCGATACGCGCCGATCTGCTCCTCATTGTCGAACGCCACCGCGCCATCCGGCTCCACCCCCAGCAGCGGCCCGCCAGACCAGCGGCGGCACATACTGCAATGACATGCGCCGATTTCGCGGTTTTTCAAAGCGGCGCGATAACGCACGGCCCCGCACAAACACCTGCCCGTCACGTCATGTCCCGAGGACATTGTGCTCTCCCGCTCGCTTTGATGATCAAGATTTGCCCGTGTCGCCCGATGACGCCTTTTCGTCGCCTGGCAGAATGTATTCCGCGCCTTCCCACGGGCTGATGAAGTCGAAGTCGCGATATTCCTGCTGGAGTTTAACCGGCTCGTAAACCACGCGCTTGAGATCCTCGTTGTAGCGCACCTCGACGAAGCCGGTGAGCGGAAAATCCTTGCGCAGCGGATGCCCCTGGAAGCCGTAGTCGGTCAGGATGCGGCGCAGGTCCGGGTGCCCGGAGAAAAAGATGCCGTAGAGGTCGAACGCCTCGCGCTCGTACCAGTCGGCGGCGGGAAAGATGTGCGTGACGGTCGGAACCGGCGTTGTCTCGTCGGTGTCGGTTTTCACGCGGATGCGCTTGTTCTGCCGCGCGCTCAGCAGGTGATAGACCACCTCGAAGCGCTTGGCGCGCTCGGGATAGTCCACGCCGCAAATATCGATCAGGCAGGTGAACTGACAGCGCACATCGTCGCGCAGAAAAGTCATCAGCGAGACGATGTTCTCCCGCGTGGCGCGCATCGTCAGTTCGCCGAGCGCAACATGCCAGCTGTCCACCGCCTCCGGGCGCGCGGCGGCGATGTGCTCGCCCAGTTCGTAGAGCGCCTCTTCCTGCGCGCTCGCCGTCGGAGGAACCGTTGCCACTTGAACCTCCTAGCGGGTGATGGTGCCGGTGCGGCGGATTTTGCGCTGCAGCAGCATAATGCCGTAAACCAGCGCCTCGGCCGTCGGCGGGCAGCCGGGCACGTAAACGTCCACCGGCAACACGCGGTCGCAACCGCGCACGACGGAGTAGGAGTAGTGGTAATAGCCGCCGCCATTGGCGCAACTGCCCATCGAGATGACGTAGCGCGGTTCCGGCATCTGGTCGTAGACCTTGCGGATGGCCGGGGCCATCTTATTGCACAGCGTGCCCGCGACGATCATGACGTCCGACTGGCGGGGGCTGCCGCGCGGGGCGAAGCCGAACCGCTCGACGTCATAGCGGGGCATGGATGACTGCATCATCTCCACCGCGCAGCAGGCCAGGCCGAAGGTCATCCACATCAGCGAGCCGGTGCGCGCCCAGTTGACGAGATCCTGCGACGAGGTGACCAGAAAGCCCTTGTCCGCCAGGTTGTTGGACAGTTCCGTGAAGCTCTCGTCGCGCAGCGCCATCGCGCCGCCGCTGGTCGTGCCGTCAGGCTGGCGAAGCACCAGTTCGTCCAGCGTCTGCTCAGGCTTGATCAATCCCATTCCAGCGCTCCCTTGCGCCATTCATAGATGAAGCCGATCGTCAGGATGGCCAGAAACACCATCATCGCCCAGAAACCGAACAGCCCGGCCTCCTCGAACGCGACCGCCCAGGGGAACAGGAAGGCGACCTCCAGATCGAAGATGATGAAGAGGATCGCCACCAGATAGAAGCGCACATCGAAACGCATCCGGGCGCTTTCGAACGCGGGAAAGCCGCATTCATAGGTCGACACCTTTTCCGGGTCGGGGTTGTTCGGGGCCACCAGGAACGGCGCGATCAGCAGCGCCGCGCCGATCACCGCGGCCACGCCAAAGAATATAAGCAGCGGCAGATAATCTTGCAGGAGGTCGGTCATGGTTCGGCCCAATCCGGCGCGGCAGCCGGCCGGCTGGCCAGCTCACGAAAACGGCCGCGCGTGTTTGAAACTTTTCTAATGATACCGCATCGCAGCACCCGTAGACCA
>CAYYSM010000330.1:0-3143 GCA_964474225.1 uncultured Hyphomicrobiaceae bacterium | reverse complement strand
CGCAACCCGTTCACGCTGCTTGTGGCCGTGGTGCTGTCGGCGCAGGCGACGGATGCCGGCGTCAACAAGGCGACCGAAAAGCTGTTCGACGTCGCCGACACGCCAGAAAAGATGCTCGCGCTAGGCGAGGAGCGCGTGCGCGACATGATCAAGACGATCGGGCTTTTCCGCAACAAGGCGAAGAACGTCATCGCCCTGTCGCAGAAGTTGATCGAGGACTTCGGCGGCGAAATCCCGCGCGACCGGGACGCGCTGGAGAGCCTGC
The DNA here is from genome assembly GCA_964474225.1 of uncultured Hyphomicrobiaceae bacterium. Taxonomy (GTDB): domain Bacteria; phylum Pseudomonadota; class Alphaproteobacteria; order Rhizobiales; family Rhodomicrobiaceae; genus Dichotomicrobium. The sequence goes on along the minus strand of CAYYSM010000330.1, from coordinate 2,878 downwards.
CCGGCGTCGGGCGGAAAACAGCCAATGTCGTGCTGAACGTCGCGTTCGGCGAGCCGACGATGGCGGTCGATACCCACATCTTCCGCGTCTGCAACCGCACCGGCCTGGCGCCGGGCAAGACGCCGCTGGATGTCGAGCACGGGCTGGAGGCAGTCGTCCCCGATGAGTATGCGCGTCATGCGCATCACTGGCTGATCCTGCACGGGCGCTACGTCTGCAAGGCGCGCAAGCCGCTTTGCGGCGATTGCGCGATCCGCGACCTGTGCCTGTACCCCGACAAGACCGCCTGAGGCGGCAAATCCCACGAACACCAACCAGAAGAGTAGTCTATGAGTACGGAACTTGATGTGGTCGGTATCGGCAACGCCATCGTCGATATCATCGCGCGCTGCGACGACGCTTTCATCGCCGCCGAGGGGCTGGCGAAGGGCGGCATGCGCCTGATTGACGCCGATGAGGCCGACCGGCTCTACAGCAAAATGGGGCCGGCCACGGAAATGTCCGGCGGCTCAGCGGCCAACACCTGCGCTGGCCTGGCCTCGCTCGGCGCACGCACCGCCTTCATCGGCAAGGTGGCCGAGGACCAGTTCGGCACGGTGTTCGCCCATGATATCCGCGCCATCGGCGTGGAATACGAAACCCCGCAGAGCCACAGCAACGCCCCGACCGCGCGATGCCTCGTACTAGTCACGCCGGACGGCGAGCGCACGATGAGCACCTATCTCGGCGCGTCCACCGAGCTGGGCAACGGCGAGATCGTGCCGGAGCTGATCCGCACCGCGCGCGTGACCTACCTGGAGGGCTACCTGTTCGACCCGCCCGAGGCGAAGGCCGCCTTCCACGAGGCCGCGCGCATCGCCGCGGAGGCGGGCCGGCAGGTCGCGCTGAGCCTGTCTGACACCTTCTGCGTCGAGCGCCACCGCGCCGCGTTCCGCAGCCTCATCCAGGGCGGGGTGGATGTGCTGTTCGGCAACCAGGAAGAAGTCTGCGCGCTTTACGAGACCAACACTCTGGAGGACGCGCTGGCCCAGCTTCGCGCGGAATGCACGCTGGCGGCGGTCACGCGAAGCGGCGACGGCTCGATCATCATGACGCCGGAGGACACGATCGAAATTCCCGCAGCGAATGTCGAAGAGGTGGTGGACACGACCGGCGCGGGCGATCTGTACGCCGCCGGCTTCCTCTATGGGCTGGCGCGCGGCCGGCCGCTCGATGAATGTGGACGCCTGGCGAGCCTGACAGCGGCGGAGATCATCTCGCATATTGGCGCGCGGCCCGAAACCTCGCTGGCGGAGCTTGCGCAGCGCAACGGCCTCGCGGCCTAGGGTAGCGTGTTCGTGTCCATTTCGGCGTTGAACCGGCTGTGCGAACATGAAACAACTGTCGCAACAAACCTGCCCACGCTGCCATTGAGGCCACATCTGATGAAGCTCGCCGCAGTCGCTGTTTTCGCTGTCGCCCTTCTGGCCGCTTCGCCGTCTGCGCACGCGCATGCAACGCTTGCCAGCAGCTCGCCCGCGGACGGCGCGACCGTCGAGGGCAAGGTCACGCAGATCAAGCTGCAGTTTTCCCAGGCTGTGCGTCTGACGCTCGTCCGCGTGACCCCGCAGGACGCCGATCCGGTGGAGCCCGCAAGCGCGTTGCCCGCCGCGTTCGTGGAGACGGTGGACGTGGACGTCCCGGCGCTCGCGCCCGGCGAATACGAAGCGCAGTGGACCGCCGTGGCGCAGGATGGCCATGTCATGACGGGCGCATTCTCCTTCACCGTCACGGACTGACATGGCCTTCGCCGAAGCGGACTGGCTCGCCGTTCTGCTGCGGGCGCTGGTCTATGCCGGCACGGTGCTGGCGGCGGGCGCTGTGCTGTTCCGGCTGAGCTTTCCCGCGCTGCCGTCCGCCACGCCTGCGCTCAGGCGGCAGCTCTGGCTCGGGGCGGCGCTTCTCATCCTCTGCGAGCCGCTGCGCTACCTGCTGTTTTTGCAGCAGATCGCGGGCGGCGATCTCGCGCTGGCGCTCTCGCCGTCGATGCGCTGGATCGGGATGCAGACGCCGCTGGGGCAGGCGGCTGTCGCTCGGCTCGCGGCTGTTGCGGTCTTGCTCCTCGCCGGTCTGCGCTGGCCGGCCCTGGGTCTCGCGGCGGCGGGCGCGATGATCAGCGCGTATCTGATCGAGGGGCACACCGCTTCCAGCGATTTGCGCGTGCTGCTTGCGCCGCTCCTGTTCGTGCACCTGCTTGCCGTTCATTGGTGGATCGGCGGATTGCCGGGCCTGTTCGCCGCCACGCGCGCGGCCCCGGCCCACGAGCTTGCGCGGGCGGTGCGCCGGTTTGGCAGTCTTGCGGCCTGGATCGTGGTGATGCTGGTGATCGCGGGTGGTGTTCTGCTCGGCGTGCTCACAGAGTGGCGGCTCGACCTCGCCAGCGGCTATCAGCAGGCGTTCTTGCTCAAGCTGGGCGTGGTTGCTGTGATCCTTGCCATTGCGGCGGTTAACAGGTGGCGGCTGACGCCCGCGCTGGAGCGCGATGCCGACAGCGCGCGGGCCGCGCTGCGGACCTCGCTCATCGTGGAAACGGGCGTCGCCCTCCTGATCCTGCTGGCGACGGCGCTGGCGATTTCCTTCCCCCCCGAGGCGCACTAAAGCGCCGGAGCCGCACTCGTCCTGATTAAGTACGGGAAAGAAGGCTTTCCGGAATGCGCTTCAGACCACCGCGTCGTCGGAAAGCTCGATCGGCACATTGTCGATCAGGCGCGTCTCGCCGAGCCACACCGCCGCGAAGATGCGCGCCGGATCGACCACCTGCCCCTCCAGCGGGATCAGCGTGTCATCGGTGCGCACATCCAGATAGTCGATCCGGAAACCAGCGCCGCGCAGCCGGTTC
>CAYYSM010000329.1:2936-3153 GCA_964474225.1 uncultured Hyphomicrobiaceae bacterium | reverse complement strand
CATCAACCGAATTTTCATATTGAACCTTGCGAGGGCGCGCTGCCGCAAGGAGTGATGGCGCGCACGGCAGGCAGGGGTGTTTCGCGTGCAGGGGCATTTCGCGTGATTGTCGTCGAGAACGTGTCAAAGTCATTCGGCGGGCTGAAGGCGGTGCGTGACTGCTCGCTGGAGGTCGTGGACGGCTCCATTACCGGGCTAATCGGGCCGAACGGCGCGG
>CAYYSM010000329.1:0-2926 GCA_964474225.1 uncultured Hyphomicrobiaceae bacterium | reverse complement strand
GGATTCGGGCCGCGTCCTGCTGGACGGGCGTGATATCACCGGCGTGACGCCGCACCGGCTGTTTCATCTTGGGCTGATCCGCACCTTCCAGATCCCGCATGAGTTCAGCCGGATGACCGTGCGCGAAAACCTGATGCTCGTGCCGGCCGCGCAGAAGGGCGAGAGCCTCCTGACATCGTGGCTGGGCTGGGGCGCTGTGCGCCGGCAGGAGGTGGAGATCGCCGACAAGGCGGATGAGGTGCTCGAATTCCTCCAGCTCTCCCACCTCGCCGATGAGCTGGCCGGGCGGCTGTCGGGCGGGCAGAAGAAGCTGCTCGACCTCGGCCGCGCGATGATGACGGACGCGAAGGTCGTGCTGCTCGACGAGCCGGGCGCGGGCGTGAACCGGACCCTGCTCGCGCAGATCGTCGAGACGATCCGCAGGCTGAACCGGGAGCGCGGCTACACCTTCTGCCTGATCGAGCATGACATGGACATGATCTCCCAGCTTTGCGATCCGGTCATCTGCATGGCGCAGGGCACCGTTCTCGCGCAGGGCACGATGGCGGAAATCCGCGCGAACGAGGCGGTGCGCGAAGCCTATCTCGGCCATACCGAGCCGGCATGAGGCAGATGGGGGGCGCGGCGTGAGCCTGCTGGCGGCGAGCGACATCTATGGCGGCTATGGCGGCGTCGACATCCTCAACGGCGTCAGCCTGCGCGTTGAGCCGGGCGAGATCGTCACCATCGTCGGGCCCAACGGCGCGGGCAAATCCACCTTCATCAAGGCGCTGGCCGGGCTCGTGACCGTGCGCGCGGGCGAAGTGCGTTTCGACGGGCAGGACATCACCCACATCGCGCCGGAAACTGCCGCGCGCATCGGCATCTCCTATGTCCCGCAGGAGCGCAATGTCTTCACCTCCATGAGCGTGATGGAAAACCTGGAGATGGGCGCATTCCTGCGCACGGACGATTACAGCGGCCAGCTTGAGAAGATCTTCACGCTTTTCCCGCGCCTGCGCGAGCGGCGCGCCCAGCCGGTCTGGCAGATGTCGGGCGGCGAGCGGCAGATGGTGGCGATGGGGCGCGCGCTGATGCTTGAGCCGAAGCTGCTGATCCTCGACGAGCCGACGGCCGGTCTGTCGCCGCTTTTCATGGATCAGGTCTTCGAGCAAGTAAAGGAAATCAACAGCCTTGGCATCGGCATCCTGATGGTCGAACAGAACGCGAAGCAGGCGCTGGCGGTCTCGGATCGCGGTTATGTGCTGGCGATGGGCCGCAACCGCTACGAGGACCGCGCGGACCAGATGTTGCAGAACAGGGAGATCGCCGAGATGTTCCTCGGCGGTTGACGGAGCATGATCGGAGATATCATCCAGCTCCTGATCTACGGCATCGTCACGGGCAGCATCCTCGCGCTCGGCGCGATCGGCGTGTCGCTCGTCTTCTCGATCCTCCGGTTCGCACATTTCGCGCATGGCGACCTGATGACGGTCGGCGCGTATGCGGCGCTGGTGATCGTCGCCGGGCTGGGCATGCCGATCATCGTGGCCGCGCCCTTCGCGATTCTTGTCGTCGCAGTGGTCGCCATAGCCGTCGAGCTGTCCATCTACCGGCCGCTGCGCGCCAGCTCGCCGATCGTGCTGCTGATCTCGTCGTTCGGTATGGCGCTGATCCTGCGCAGCGCGGTCCAGCTCATCTGGGGCACCGGCAATCAGGTTTATTCAGCCGGGATCCAGCTTCCGATCCGCGTCGGAGACATCGCGATCAAGCCCGACCACCTCTGGATCATCGCGGGCACGCTCGCGCTCATCGCCGCGCTGCACGTCTTCCTGCAATACACAAAATTCGGCAAGGCGATGCGCGCGATGGCCGATAATGTCGACTTGGCGCGCATCAGCGGCATCCCGACGAACCGCGTCATCCTGATCGCCTGGGTGATCGCTGGCGGGCTGGCGGCAATGGCCGGCATCTTCCTGGCGATGGATACGCGCCTGCATCCGGTCATGGGCTGGCAACTGCTGCTGCCCGTGTTCGCGGCGGCGATTGTCGGCGGCATCGGCCGGCCCTACGGCGCCATGGCGGGCGGCCTGCTGATCGGCGTGGCGATGGAGATGTCCACGCTGGTGTTCAACCCGGCCTACAAGCAGGCGGTGGCCTTCGCGCTGATGGTTGCGACGCTGATCGTTCGCCCCACCGGCATCTTCCGAGGGAGTTCGCTATGACCGCCGCGCGGGCAACGAGGGAGGACCGCTGATGGAGCTAGCCGGCCTGCTCAGCTATTTCGTCTTCTTCGCCTCCTTCGCGTGCATCTACGCGATCATGGCGCTCGGCCTGAACATCCAGTGGGGGATGACCGGGCAGATCAACATCGGCATCGCCGGGTTTTACGCCGTCGGCGCGTATACATCCGCGATCCTGACGACGCCGCCCAGCCCCGATCATCTCGGCGGCTTCGCGCTGCCCGTGATCGTCGGGCTGATCGGCGCGGTGATCGTGAGCGCGGTAATTGCGCTGCTGATCGGCATGATCACCGTGAACCTGCGGTCGGACTATCTGGCCATCGCGACGATCGGGCTGGCCGAGATCATCCGCTTCCTCATCAAGAATGAGGAGCAGATCACGCACGGTGTCCGGGGCATCGCCGAAATTCCGCGCCCGTTGCTTGAGAGCGGGCCGCTCGCCGGGCCGGTGTTCCTGCTCGTCGCCCTGATTGCCGTCATGATCGCCTATTTCCTCGTGGAACGGGCGCGCGTCTCGCCCTGGGGCCGCGTGCTGCGCGCCATCCGCGACAACGAGGACGCGGCGAAGGCGGCGGGCAAGAATGTCGTGAGCTTCCGGCTTCAGGCATTCGTCGTCGGGTCCGCGTTGATGGGGTTTGCCGGCGGCCTTTACGCGCATTTCTTCGGCTTCATCTCGCCGGAGGCATTCCAGCCGGTCTTTGGCA
>CAYYSM010000328.1:0-3156 GCA_964474225.1 uncultured Hyphomicrobiaceae bacterium | reverse complement strand
CACTGGCCCAGACAGGGTCAAGCGGGAAAGTGCGCGGCTCTCAGGACGCCGACGCCGGGGCGCTGGCCAGAAGTTGGCGGCACTGTTCCAGCTCGCTGAGCGCGGCTTCCAGCGCGCTGCGCTGGGCGGGGGCAAGGCCGTTCCCAGCATCCTTCGGGGCCGGCTTCGCGGCGCCAGCCGCGCGACCGTGCGTGGGCGGGGCCTTCGCCCGCTCCAGAGCCGCCTTGCGGGCATGGCCCGCCGCCTCGCCGGCAAGATCGGGCAGGGCGGATTTCGTCTGCGTCGTGTCCCGCGGGGCGTCGCGCCAGTAGCTCTTGACGTAGCCGACGCCCTGGTCGCGGAAAACCTTCTGCAGCCCCCGGATCGTGTAGCCCTCGTCGTGCAGGAGTGTGCGGATGCCACGCAGCAGTTCGACATCCTCCGGCCGGTAATAGCGCCGGTTGCCGCCCCGCTTCATCGGCTTGAGCTGTGCAAATTTGGTCTCCCAGAAGCGCAGGACGTGCTTCGGCACGTCAAGCTCCTTGGAGACCTCGCTGATGGTCCGAAACGCTTCCGGCGACTTGCTCAACGATCTGCCCTCTGGAACGTTGACCGGCCAAAAAGACCCGGTTTTACTCGGCCGCCTGCTTGCGGCTGAGCGCCTTGTTGATCCGTTCTTTCATGATGTTGCTGGGGCGAAACCCGATCACCCGCCGCGGCGCGATCGGCACGGTTTCGCCCGTTTTCGGGTTGCGCCCGACCCGCTCGCGCTTCTGGCGCACGTTGAACGTGCCGAACGAGGAAATCTTGACCTGCTCGCCCCGTTCGAGACAGGCGGCGATCTCCTGAATGACGCTTTCCACCATTTCGGCGGATTCATTGCGCGGCAGCCCCACCTCGCGGATCACCGCTTCGGTGAGATCGGCGCGCGTGATTGTCTTGGCCTGAGGCATGGCTCGCGACCTCTCCCCAGTCGGGACGATAAATCGAATGGTAACGGAGTTTTTCGGGGCGGGTCAATTGCCGGGACGGCAAAACGCTGACTGAAAACGGATTTTTGTTCGCTGAGCCCGGTTCGGAATGGTTACCAGCGCACCAGCGCCGCCCCCCAGGTGAAGCCGCCGCCCATCGCCTCCAGCAGCACCAGGTCGCCTTCCTTGATGCGCCCGTCTTCGTAAGCGACGTTGAGCGCAAGCGGAATGGACGCGGCAGAGGTGTTGCCGTGCTTGTCCACGGTGAGGACGATCTTCTCTTCGGGCAGGCCGATCTTGTTGGCGGTGCTGGTCAGAATGCGCTGGTTGGCCTGATGCGGGACGAACCAGTCCACGTCCGATGCGCCGAGCTTGTGGTCTTCCAGCGCCTCCTCGATCACCGCGGCGATCTGGTTGACGGCGAAGCGGAAAACCTCGCGCCCCTGCATGCGGAGATGGCCGGTTGTCTGGGTCGAGGACGGTCCGCCGTCGACATAGAGCATCTCCTTGTAGCGCCCGTCGGAGTGCAGATAGGTGCCGAGCACGCCGCGATCGGTGTCGTCGCCGCGGGCCGGCTGCGCTTCCAGCACCACCGCCCCGGCCCCGTCGCCGAACAGCACGCAGGTGCCGCGATCGTTCCAGTCGAGAATGCGCGAGAAGGTTTCCGAGCCGATCACGAGCGCGCGCTTCAACTGGCCGGTCCTGATGAAGTTGTCCGCCGTGGCGAGCGCGTAGACGAAGCCCGTGCAGACCGCTTGTAGGTCGAAGGCCGCGCCGTGATGGATGCCGAGCTTCGCCTGAACGGTCGTCGCGGTGGCGGGGAATGTGTTGTCCGGCGTGGAGGTGGCCAGCACGATCAGGTCGATGTCCTGTGCGCTCCGCCCCGCGCGCTCAAGCGCCTGCGCGGCGGCGGCCACCGCCATGTCGGAGGTCAGTTCGCCCTCAGCCGCGATGTGGCGCTGCTTGATGCCTGTGCGCTCGGTGATCCAGTCGTCGGAGGTGTCGACCATCCGGGCGAGATCTTCGTTGGTCAGGATTCTTTCGGGAAGATAGGCCCCGCATCCCAGAATGACCGAGCGGACAGCTTTCACCTTAATGCGTTCCTTGCTCAACCGTCTTGCGCGCTGGCGCGGTCTCCGCGCCCGATGTTTCGTCCGCGTTTTCGCTCAGCGCGGCCTGGAACTTGGTCACGTCGCGGGCGATGCTCTCGCACAGGTTGCTGCGCGCCATGTCGTAGCCCAGATCCACTGCGCTGGCGAAGCCGACCGCGTCGGTGCCGCCGTGGCTCTTGATCACGATGCCGTTCAGGCCCAGGAACACGCCGCCATTGAGCTGGCGCGGGTCCATCTTCTTGCGCAGCGCCCGGAAAGCGCCGTAGGCCAGAAACGCGCCGATCCGCGACAGCAGCGAGCGGTTCAATGCCGCGCGCAAATATTCCGCTATCTGTTTGGCGGTGCCTTCCGCCGTTTTCAAGGCGATGTTTCCGGTAAATCCTTCAGTCACCACGACGTCGACCACGCCCTGGCCCACATCATCGCCCTCGACATAGCCGTAATAGCGCACCGGCAACGTCGATGAGGCCAGCGCCGCGTTGGCCTTTTTCACCTCGTCCAGGCCCTTGATCTCCTCCACGCCGACATTGAGCAGCGCAACCGAGGGCTTTTCGACCTGGAACAGCGCGCGCGCCATGGCCGCGCCCATCTCCGCGAAGTTGACAAGCTGGCGCGCATCCGCCCCGACATTCGCCCCCACATCGAGCACGATGCATTCGCTGGAGACGGTCGGCCAGATCGCCGCGATCGCCGGCCGGTCGATACCAGGCACGGTCTTGAGGCAGAATTTCGCCATCGCCATCAGCGCGCCAGTGTTGCCCGCGGAAATCACGACGTCGGCGTCGCCGCGCTTGACGGCTTCCAGCGCCAGCCAGAGGCTGCTTTTCCAGCGACCCTGCTTGAGCGCCTGGCTGGGGCGCGCGTCCATCGCCACGGCGACATCGGTATGGACGATCTCGACCTTGTCCTTGAGTTCGGCGTGATTGTCGATTTCGGGCTGGATCTGCCGCTCATCGCCGAACAGCAGAAAGCGCGCATCCGGATGGCGCACCGCCGACAGGGCTATACCGGCCACAGAGACGGGCGGACCATGGTCCCCGCCCATCGCGTCCACGGCTATCGTGATCGCATTTGTCATGGTTGCCGAACTAAGA
>CAYYSM010000327.1:0-3171 GCA_964474225.1 uncultured Hyphomicrobiaceae bacterium | reverse complement strand
GACATGATCAACCAGTATGGCGGGGACATGCGCGAGACCTACGGCGTGCCGGTCGAAGAGATCGTACGCGGCATCCGCCACGGCGTGCGCAAGGTGAACATCGACACCGATCTGCGCATGGCGGCCACTGGCACGATCCGCAAGGTCTTCCACGACAATCCGGCCGAGTTCGACCCGCGCAAATACCTGAAGCCCGCGATGGAAGCGATGCAGAAGGTCTGCGCGGAGCGCTTCGAGGCATTCGGCACGGCTGGCAACGCGCCGAAGATCAAGCCGATCCCGATGGCGGAGATGGCCAGGCGCTACGCCGAGGGCAAGCTCGATCCGCAGATCGGAACCGCGCGCGCGGCCTGAGGCATCAGAGGCGGGCCATGAACGTTTGCTATGCGCCGGATCGTGGCCCGCACTGGCCCCGCGCTGTGGTCTTCGACCTCGACGGCACGCTGATTGACAGCATCGGCGACATTGCCGACGCGCTGAACGCGACGCTGGCGACGCGCGGGCTGCCCGCGCTGCCTGAGGATCAGATCAAGCAGATGGTTGGCGCGGGCGTGCCGGAGCTGGTGCGCCGGGGCCTTTCAGCGCATGGCGTGCCGGCTGACGACATCGAGCCCTTCGTGCGGGAACTGGTTGAACGCTATTCGGCGCAGCCGGCAGCGCGCACGCGGCTCTATGAGGGCGCGCGGGAGTTGCTCGGCGCTCTGGGTGAAGCGGGCGTGAAGCTCGGCATCTGCACAAACAAGCCGCAGGCAATCACCGAGCTGGTGCTTGAGGAGCTGGGCATCGCATCGCATTTCGGCGCGGTGGTCGGCACGACGCCGGACCTGCCGCGCAAGCCGGACCCGGCGATGCTGCGGGCGGCGCTCGACCGGCTGGAAGTCGCCGCGTTCGACGCCCTGATGATCGGCGACAGCGCCTCAGATGTCGGCACGGCGTCCGCGCTCGGCGTGCCGGTGATCGTGCTGCGCTCGGGCTACGGCAAGGAGGCGCCGGAAGAGCTGGGCGCTGACGTGCTCATCGACTCGCTGAAGGAAGCGCAGTTGGCGATCGAAGCCCTGCGCAACGGCGCGGCAACACAGGGGCGGCTGCGGAGCGAGCGCGATTGAGCGGCCCTGCCTTTCCCGAAGCATCCCTGCCCGTGCGGCGGGCCAATCTGTTTCTCACCGCGCGGAAATCGTGCATTCTGGTGCGGATGAGCAACTGGGCCACAGACCTGCGCGCGATGGCGCGGTATTGGAGCGTCACGAGGCGCGTCTGCCGCCTCGCGTCGGCGCTGTTGCTGGCCGTTGTCCTCCCGCTGGCCGCGCTGGCGGAGGAGCCGAAGCTGGCCGAGCCGGTCGCGCCGCCCGAGGGACATCCGCTGTCCGAACTCTTTTCCGGCTATCGCTTCCAGCCCGAATATGTCCGCGAGATCCAGAACGAGGACATCCAGAACCCTGGCACGCTCTGGCGCGACTATGGCCGCCAACTTTGGTCTCAGCCCGCGGGCGCGGCGGAAAAGTCCTGCGCGGACTGCCACAATGTCGCGGAAAAGGCGATGCAGGGCGTCGGCGCGCGCTATCCGAAATTTTCGCCGCCCGAGGGCAAGCCGATCACGCTATCCGAGCGGATCAATCTCTGTCGCACACTGAACATGAAGGCGCAGCCGTGGCCGCTGGGCTCGGACGCGATGGTCGCCATGACAACCTATGTCCGCGCGCAGTCGCGCGGCGTGCCGATGCGCGTGAAGACCGACGGCCCGGCCGAGCCGTTCTTCGAGGCAGGCCGGGACTATTTCTATACGCCGCGCGGCGAAACGGGCCTGTCCTGCGCGGCCTGTCACGAGCGCGACGCCGGCAAGAAGCTGGATGCCGCCACGCTGAGCCAGGGCCACAGCAACGGCTTCCCGGCCTACAAGATCGCCACCGAGCGCGTCGAGCCGCTGCACCGGCAGTTCCAGCGCTGCAACAAGCGGGTGGGCGCCGAGCCGCTATCGCTGGGCGCTGATCCATATGTCAATCTGGAGCTGTATCTGGCGTGGCGCGGAATCGGTCTGCCGGTCGAGACGCCGGCGGTGCGCAACTGGTGAGGGACATTAAAAGACGGGACCGACCATGAGCATACCCAACGTGTTGACCATCGCTGGCTCGGATTCCGGGGGCGGCGCAGGTATTCAGGCCGACCTCAAGACATTCGCCGCGCTGCGGACCTATGGCGCGTCGGCGATAACGGCGGTAACGGCGCAGAACACGCAAGGCGTGCGCGCGGTGCATCAGGTGCCGCCGGAGATCGTCACGGCGCAGATCGCCGCAGTTTTCGAAGACTTGCAGATCGCGGCGGTCAAGATCGGGATGATCGGCAATGCCGAGGCGATCGAGGCGGTGGCCGGCGCGCTGGAGCAGGCATCGGATGTGCCAATCGTGCTCGACCCGGTGATGGTCGCGGCGAGCGGCGATCCGCTGTTGGAAGCCGGGGCCGAGGCGGTGCTGAAATCGCGGCTGCTGCCTCTGGCGGATGTGCTGACCCCCAACCTGCCGGAAGCCGCGCGGCTGCTGGGCAGCGAGCGGGCCGAGGATGAGGCGGCGATGCGGGGTCAGGCCGAGGCGCTCGCGGGGCTTGGTCCGAAGGCGGTGCTCATCAAGGGCGGCCACGGCACGGGCGACGAGGCGCTCGACATCCTGTTCGCCGGGGGAGAGTTCGCGCGCTTCACCGCGTTGCGCGTGCCGACCAAGAACGTCCACGGCACGGGCTGCACATTGTCATCAGCGATCGCCGCGCTTCTGGCGCGCGGCTTCACCCTGCACGAAGCGGTGCGGGAGGCGAAAATGTACCTGACCAGCGCCCTCTCCGAAGCCGACAAGCTCAATGTCGGCCAAGGCGCTGGCCCGCTCCACCACTTTTATGCGCTGTGGGGGGCGGCCGGCGAAGGATAGCCCGGCCGCCGGTCGGCCCCTCAGGCCGACATCGCGAGATTGACCGCCTTCGGGCCTTTGCCGCGCGGGTCCGGTTCGGTCTCGAAGCTCACGCGCATGCCTTCGTCGAGCGCGGGCAGGCCCGACCGCTCCACGGCGGAAATATGGACAAACACGTCCTTGCCGCCCTCGTCAGGCGTGATAAAGCCGTAGCCCTTGGTCTGATTGAAAAACTTGACCGTGCCGGTTTGCTGCATGACGTCTCTCCTGGTCCCCACGA
>CAYYSM010000326.1:0-3176 GCA_964474225.1 uncultured Hyphomicrobiaceae bacterium | reverse complement strand
GGGATCCACTTCGCGATGGATTTCCTGACGCAGCAGAACCGGAAGATCGCGGGCGAGCCCCAGGGCAATGTCGAGCCGATTACCGCGACCGGCAAGCATGTGATCGTCATCGGCGGCGGCGACACCGGCTCGGACTGCATCGGCACCTCGTTCCGCCAGGGCGCGGCGTCGGTCACGCAGCTGGAGATCATGCCGAGGCCGCCAGAAAAAGAGAACAAGTTGCTGACCTGGCCGCACTGGCCGCTCAAGCTGCGCACCTCCTCAAGCCAGGAAGAAGGCGCGCACCGCGACTGGAGCGTGATGACCGAGAAATTCACCGGCGCGAACGGCAAGGTGGAGCAGCTTCATTGCGTCCGCGTGGACGAGAAGATGCAGAAGGTCCCCGGCACCGAGTTCCAGATGCGCGGTGACCTGGTGCTGCTGGCCATGGGCTTCGTCCATCCGCGCCATGACGGCCCGGTGGCGCAGCTTGGCCTGAAACTGACCGAGCGCGGAAACGTGGAGGCCGATGATCAGAAATATTTAACGTCCCGCGATAAAATATTTGTCGCGTGCGATATGCGGCGCGGCCAGTCTCTTGTCGTATGGGCGATCCGCGAAGGCCGTCAGGCTGCGCGGGCTATCGACGAATTTCTCATGGGCGAGAGCCTGCTGCCGCGATAAATTTTCCCGGAGCAATTCAGGGGTCGGCGCATCCAGCGCCGTGCGGGAACCCGGCATCTGCCTTTGCGGGTGGCGAATGGCGACGAAAGTCTAATGACCTTTTAGCCAATATCGCCCTCCCGTCAGATGATTTATTGCTCAAGAAGCCGTAAAAATAAATGCCGGCGGCTCTCGACCGCCAAACCATTGTAAGGGAGGAAACTGTTCATGACCAAGAAGACCCTGTCACGCCGTACTGTGCTCAAGGCGGGCGCCGGAACGGCAGCCATCGCGCTTGCCGGAACCGGCCCATTCCACTTCATCCGCAACGCCTGGGCGGACGAGTACCGCAATGCGCCATCCGGCTCGACCGTGACGCTCGGCTTCAACGTTCCGCAGTCCGGCGCGTATGCCGATGAGGGCGCTGACCAGCTTCGCGCCTACGAACTGGCCGTCGAGCATCTCAATGGCACGGGCGCCGACAATGGCATGCTGGAAACCTTCAAGTACGCTGACGGTTCGCCAACCGTGCTGACCGGCCAGGGCATCCTCGGCAAGAAGGTTGAGTACGTCACCGGCGACACCCAGACCAAGACCGACGCCGCGCGCGCCTCGGCCCGCTCGATGATCGAGAAGGACGGCGCGATCATGATTACCGGTGGTTCGTCCTCCGGCCCGGCTGTTGCGGTGCAGGCGCTCTGCCAGGAGGCCGGCGTCATCTTCATGTCCGGTCTCACCCACGCCAACGATACCACTGGCAAGGACAAGCGCGCCAACGGCTTCCGCCACTTCTTCAACTCGTACATGTCCGGCGCGGCCTTGGCCCCGGTGCTGAAGAACGCTTATGGCGCGGACCGCAAAGCCTATTACCTCACTGCCGACTACAACTGGGGCTACACCACTGAACAGGCGATCTCGGAAGCCACCGAGGGCATTGGCTGGGAGACAGTCAACAAGGTGCTCACGCCGCTCGGCGCGGGTGACTTCTCGGCCTACATCACGCCGGTTCTGCAGTCCGGCGCGGACACGCTGGTGCTGGTGCACTACGGCGGCGACATGGTGAACTCGCTCACCAACGCGGTGCAGTTCGGTCTGCGGGAAGCCCAAGCCAACGGCAAGGACTTCCAGATCGTCGTGCCGCTGTTCTCGCGCCTGATGGCCCGCGGCGCCGGCGAGAACGTGAAGGGTATCTTCGGTTCGACCAACTGGCACTGGTCGTTGGATGATGAGGGCTCGAAGGCCTTCGTCCAATCCTTCGGCAACAAGTACGGCTTCCCGCCGTCGCAGGCGGCCCACACCGGCTACTGCCAGGCGCTGCTGTACGCTGACGCCGTGGAACGCGCTGGCTCGTTCAACCCCTGCGCCGTCGTCGAGGCGCTCGAGACGGGCGATGGCCTGCCGGGCATCGACCATCCGGAGAACACGGGCTTCGTCTTTGATGGCCTGGGCAACGGTCCGACGCTGTATCGCGCGGCCGACCATCAGTGCTTCAAGGATGTCCTGGTCGTGAAGGGTAAGGAGAACCCGGAGTCCGAGTTCGACCTTCTCGAGATCGTCGAGGTGACCCCTGCCTCGCAGGTGTGGTATGACAGCGACCATCCGCAGTTCGCTGGCGGCGAGCTCGGCGAGTGCAACTCGGGAGCCTGATCGCGCCTGATTCCGGAACGGCGCGGGCGGCCGCTTGAGGCGGCCGCCCGACCGGCCGGTCATGTTTTCCGCCGCATTCAAGGCGGGAGACGATAATCGCGATGGTGGATGCGATGGACGCGATACTCCTACAGATACTCAACGGTCTCGATAAGGGATCGGCCTATGCTCTGATCGCGTTGGGCCTTACCCTGATCTTCGGCACCCTCGGCGTGGTGAATTTCGCCCACGGCGCGCTGTTCGCGCTGGGCGCGTTCTGCGCTGTGACGGTCGCCACGCTTTTCACCGCCTCATTTGAGACGATCGACCCCACACGAACGGACTTTCTCGGCAACCCCCTGAGAGTGCAAACCCCCTATGTGGAAGCATGGTTCGGCGAAGCCGTCGGGGGCTTCCTGATAGACTGGTCCGTTCCAATATCGATACTTCTCGCAATCCCCGTGATGGCGCTGATCGGCCTCGCGATGGAGCGCGGTCTCATTAAGCACTTTTACAAGCGTCCGCATGCCGACCAGATCCTCGTGACCTTCGGCCTCGCCATCGTGTTGCAGCAGATCGTCAAGTATTTCTACGGTGCAAACCCGATACCCATGCCAGCGCCTGACGCCTTTCAAGGCTCGTTCGACTTTGGCGCTCTGTTCGGGTTCGATCCGCGCACGATCATGTATCCCTACTGGCGGCTGATTTACTTCTGTTTCGCCCTTGTCGTGATCGGCGCGGTTTTCGCTTTTCTGCGATACACCACCTTCGGCATGGTTGTGCGCGCGGGCATGGCCGACCGGGAGACCGTGGGTCTTTTGGGCATCAATATCGGCCGCCGCTTCACGATCATGTTCGCCATCGCCGCGATCGTCGCGGGGCTTGCGGGCGTGATGTACACGCCGATC
>CAYYSM010000325.1:0-3195 GCA_964474225.1 uncultured Hyphomicrobiaceae bacterium | reverse complement strand
GCAGAATTCCATGCCCGATATCCCGGCCATCAACACCTCCATGAGCGCGAGCGAATGGGCGATCCTTATCACGCTGTCGCTGCTCTGGGGCGCGTCCTTCTTCTTCAACGGCGTGGCGGTGCAGAGCCTGCCGACCTTCACCGTCGTGGTCGCCCGCGTGGTCATCGCGGCGGTCATCCTGCATCTCGCGCTGCGCGCCAGCGGCCTGCGGATGCCGCGCGACGCCGCTCTTTGGCGCACCTTCTTCGCGATGGCCCTGATCAACAACGCGATGCCCTTCTCGCTGATCGTCTGGGGGCAGTCGCACATCGCCTCCGGACTGGCGGCCATCGTCAACGCGACGACGCCGCTCTTCACCGTTATGATCGCCCATGTGTTCACATCCGATGAAAAGCTCACGCGCGGTCGGCTCGCCGGCGTCATCATCGGGCTTTCGGGCGTGGCGGTGATGATCGGGCTTGATGCGCTGCGCAATCTCGGCGTCAACGTCGTCGCGCAGCTTGCCGTGCTTGGCGGTGCGCTGTGCTATGCCTCCGGCGCGGTATTCGGGCGGCGGTTCCGCACCATGAACATCACGCCGATGCAGACCGCAACGGGCCAGACCACGGCGGCCAGCGTCATCCTCCTGCCCGTCGTGCTGCTGGTCGATCAGCCATGGACGCTTGCGATGCCAGGGGTCGGCACGATCGCGGCGCTGTTCGCCGTCGCCGCGCTGTCCACGGCGCTCGCCTACATCATCTATTTCCGCCTCCTGGCGAGCGCGGGCGCGACCAACGTGCTGCTGGTGACGTTTCTGGTGCCGGTCGTGGCGATCCTGCTGGGCGCGGCCTTTCTCGGGGAGGTGCTGCAGCCGCAGCATCTGCTCGGCATGGCGCTGATCGGGCTTGGACTCGCCGCCATCGACGGGCGGCCCTGGCGGCGGCTGATGCGTTACTGGACGCCCTGAGCGCCGGGCGGACCGTCCAGTTCCATCACCATCGCCACGCCCGGCAGCGTCACGTCCGCCGCGAGCCGGCAGGGCACTGGCCCGACCACGCGCAGGCCCAGCGCGGCGTAAAACGGTATGGCCTGCCGGGTGGAGAGGCACTCAAGCCGGCGCACGCCTTGCGCCTTCGCCTCCGCCAGGCACTTCTCCAGCAGGCACGCCCCGACGCCCTGCCGCACCGCATCCGGGTGGGTCGCGAAGTGGCGCAGATGGGCAACGCCCGGCTTAAGCGGCGCATCCGGGCGATCCGGCGCCTCGAAGCTCCAGCCGCCGCAGCCAGCCGGCCCCAGCCCGGCAAACTCGGCGATGTAATAGCGCCCGCTGGAGAGCAGTTCGGCGCGTGGACGGGTCAAAAGCGGGAGCGCCTTTTCGAGCAACTGCGGATCATAGGCATCTTGCAAAAGCGCCCCATATGAAGTTTGCAGGAGCGCCGCGACCGCTTCCGTGTCCCGCGGCGTCGTCGGGCGGATATGGAAAGGCATGCTCTCATCATCCGCATTTGTCCGCCATCATGCAACCGGACGGCTGGCGCAAATGACTTCTCGCGGCTTGCGCGATGCGATAGGGATCGACCATGGAACAGAAGGCGCCGCAGGTTGACTGGATCTCGCAGTTTTCCGGCCTGGCCGGCATGGAAGCGCCGGTGCGCGAGCGCCTGACCGCTGAAAGCACGATCATTGCCGTGCCCAAGGGCACCGTCATCTTCGGCCCCGGCAAGGCCCCGGAAAACCTGCTGCTGCTGCTTTCCGGCACGGTGCGCGTGCATCAGACCTCCGAGAGCGGGCGGGATATCGTGCTGTACCGCGTTTCGGCGGGCGAAAGCTGCGTGCTCACCACCGCCTGCGTGCTCGCCTATGAGGATTATCTAGCCGAGGGCGTCGCCGAGACCGACATTCAGGCCGTGGCCATCCCGCGCCGGGTGTTCGAGGAGCTGATCGCGGAATCGCCCGTGTTCCGCCGTTTCGTCTTCACTGCCTATTCCCGGCGCATCACCGACCTGTTCTTCATCATCGAGGAGATCGCCTTCCGGCGCATGGACATCCGCCTGGCGCAGAAGCTGGTCGAACTGCCCGCGTCTGGCGGAGTCATCACCACGACGCATCAGGAACTCGCGGCCGAACTGGGCACCGCGCGCGAAGTCATCTCGCGCCAGCTCAAGGAGTTCCAGCGCCGCGGCTGGGTCGATCTCGCGCGCGGCGAAATCCGCATCCGCGACCGCGACGCCCTCAAGGCCCTGCAAGACGCGGGCTGAACGCGCACACCGTCTTTTCCTGCCCCGCAATTGATCTGTGACAAGGTCACCGACACGCCTGCGCCGTTAGGCTAGTGTCGCGGCGTAATTATCGGGAGGCAGGAAAATGACGGTCAATGTCGGAACCTTTGATCGCGTCTTGCGCTTTATCGTCGGCGTCTTGCTCGTGATCGCGCCGTTCGCAACGGAAATCGCGCTGTTTCAGGGTCAGGCGGCGACCATTGTGTCTGTGGTTGTCGGCGCGGTGCTCGTGCTGACGGCGCTCGTGCGCGTGTGCCCACTGTATTCCTTGCTCGGCATGCGGACCTGCAGCAGTTGAGGACCGAATGACGGAATTCACCCCCTTCGCATCGCTTTTCGGCGGCGTCCTGATCGGGCTTTCGGCCGTGCTGCTCATGCTCGTGCTCGGCCGGGTTATGGGCGCCACCGGCATTCTCACCGGCTTCATCAATCCGGCTTCCGGCACGGACTGGAGTTGGCGCGCGGCCGTGCTCGCCGGGATGGTGACTGCGCCGCTGGCCTACTTCGCCGTGATGGGCGGGATGCCGACCATCCAGGTGCCGGTCTCCACGCCGCTGATGCTGCTCGGCGGGTTCATCGTCGGCATCGGCGTCACCCTCGGCGCGGGCTGCACATCGGGCCACGGCGTCTGCGGCACGGCGCGGCTGTCCGGCCGGTCGATCACGGCCACGCTGACCTTTATGGCCGCCACGGCGGTCACCGTCTTCGTCATCCGCCATGTGTTGGGAGGCTAGGATGCAACGTCTGATCCCCGCTTTCCTGATCGGCCTGTTGTTCGGCCTCGGCATCGTCATCTCGGGCATGGGCAACCCGGCCAAGGTGCTCAACTTCTTCGATATCGCCGGCACCTGGGACCCCAGCCTGATCTTCGTCATGGGCGGCGCGCTGGCCGTGACCTTCATCGGGTACCGCTTCGTGCTGGCCCGCAACCGCCCGC
>CAYYSM010000324.1:2244-3223 GCA_964474225.1 uncultured Hyphomicrobiaceae bacterium | reverse complement strand
GCCCCGCGCTTGGTCATCACTTTGGGAACGTCCCGGATCAGAAGCCGAGCCGGCCAGGGAAGTAATGCTCGTAGGCGAGCTTGTAGTCCGCCGAGTTCAACAGGTCATAGAACGCCACGCGCTCGGACCAGGCCTTCTGGCTCTCGACGACGCGATTGAAGAACTCGTCTTGCGTCAGCTCGGACAGAACCTCGTCCCAGGACGCCAGCTGCGCCTGCATCACGCTCTCCGGCGTGCGGTGGACGGTCACGCCGCCCTCTTCCTGCAGCCACTGAAGGTCCTTGGAGTACTGGTCCATCGCCGTGGCGTAGTTGGAGGTGTTCGCCGCCTCGGCCGCATGCTCGATAATCGCCTGAAGGTCCGGATCGAGGCTGTCGAAGCGGTCCTTGTTGACGGCGATTTCGAAGAACTCGGCCGCCTGGTGGAACGAGCCCATCATGTAGTGCGAGCGCACGTCCTGCGCGCCGAAATCGCGGTCAGAGCTGGGGTTGTTGAACTCGAACGCATCGATCACGCCGCGTTCCAGCGCCGGCACGATTTCGCCGCCCGGAAGCTGCGTCACCGACACGCCCATGCCCTGCATGATGTCCGTGGCGAGGCCGACCGTGCGGTACTTGAGGCCCTGCATCTGATCAGCGGACTCGATCGGCTCGGTGAACCAGCCCAGCGGCTGTGTCGGCATCGGGAAGCAGAAGAAGCCGACGAGGTTCAGGCCGAGAATGTCCTGGATCAGTTCTCGATACAGCTCCTTGCCGCCGCCGGCGTGAATCCAGGCCAGCATCTGCGACGCGTTGGCGCCGAACACCGGGCCGGTGCCGAACAGCGAGGCGGCCTTATTCTTGCCGTACCAGTAAGCCGTCACCGTGTGGTTCATGTCGAGAACGCCGTCGGCGACCGCGTCCTGCACCTGGAACGCCTTAACGACGGCGCCGGCCGGCAGCAGGTCGATCTTGATGCGGCCATTGGACATCGCCTCGAC
>CAYYSM010000324.1:0-2234 GCA_964474225.1 uncultured Hyphomicrobiaceae bacterium | reverse complement strand
GCGGTCCACATACTGCTGCGCGAAGCCCTGCCAAACGTTCTGCGCGCCCCACGAGGTCTGCATCTTCAAGGTCACCGGCGCGCCGCGCGAAATGTTCGGCATCGCCACAGCGCCGGTCACGCCGGCAGTCGCGGCGACCGCGCCGCCCTTGAGGAACTTGCGGCGAGAAACGGTCTGGTCAGTCTTTATCTCAGACATTTCTTCCTCCCAGGATTCGAGGTCATCTTTGTTGAGCAGCGCGGGTTCTCGCGCCAGTCGGGGCGACATGGCTTCTCCGGGCTTCGCAAAGCCTCGCAGGCACAAGCCATGGCGTTGAAGCGGGCAGCCCGCTCCGGAGCATATACGACCGGATTATCGCCGCGCGCGCAAGCCTTTATCGAAGCAACAGTCCGAAAGTCGAACATGTCAAGCGACCTCGCAGCGCAGCAGTGAGCGCGCATCCCGCGGCCGGCATCCGGTTCACGCCAATTTGAGCTAGGCATGGTATGC
Organism: uncultured Hyphomicrobiaceae bacterium; assembly: GCA_964474225.1. GTDB lineage: Bacteria > Pseudomonadota > Alphaproteobacteria > Rhizobiales > Rhodomicrobiaceae > Dichotomicrobium. The sequence continues at coordinate 1,745 of CAYYSM010000324.1, read as the reverse complement.
GCAGCCCTTATCTATTGTGGCAGAACGCCTTAAAAGACGAACAGCCACAGGATGATGAACGGACGGTTTGTGCAGATGACGCGGAAATTTGCCTGGATGTTCGCCGTCGCGGCGCTCGCGCTTGTATGGGCAGGCGCAGGGCAGGCGCAGACGGGCGCGACCACGCTTGAGTCGCTCGTGCAGGGCAAGCCGGCCGCAAGCAGCACGTCGCAGCGCGCGGACCGCAAGGTCGAGATCGCCCTGCTCTCGGAGACCGCCTCGATCCGCCCGGGCCAGCCCTTCTGGGTCGCCCTGCGCCAAAAGATCGCACCCGGCTGGCATACCTATTGGGAAAACCCGGGCGACTCCGGCGAGCCGGCGCGCATCGACTGGACGCTGCCGGACGGATTCGCCGCCTCGGACATTCATTGGCCGCCGCCCAAGGCGATCCCCTACGGCACGTTGATGAATTATGGCTATTCGAACGAGGCCATCCTGCTCGTCCGGATGACGCCGCCGGAGACGCTGAATACGGATCAGGTGACGCTGCGGGCCGAATCGCGCTGGCTGGTCTGCGAGGAAATCTGCATCCCCGAGGAGGGCGAGGCGCGGCTGACGCTGGCCGTGGCCGATGACGGCGCGCCGCTCGCCCCCGGCGGCGGCGCGGAACGCATCGCCGCGGCGGTCCGCGATCTGCCGAAGGAAGCGCCGTGGCCGGTGTCGCTTACGGTCGCGCCCGAGCGGCTGGCGCTGACGGTCGAAAGCGATGCGCTGCGGTCCGGGTCGGTCGAGGAGATGCGCTTCTTCCCGCGCGACTGGGGCCTGATCGCCAACGCCGCGCCCCAGACGTTGGATTGGCAGGCGGACGGCCCCCGGCTCGTGATGACGCGCGGCGAGCTGAAGGACCAGCCGATCGACGTGCTTGAGGGGCTTCTGACCGTCACGGGGGCGGACGGCACGCGCGAGGCATACACTGTCTCCGTGGCTCCGGATGCGGAGGTCGCGGCGCTCCCGGCCCCATCGAGCGGGTCGGCGAGCGCGGGCTTCACTCTGTGGCAAGCGGCGGCCTTCGCCTTTCTCGGCGGATTGATTCTCAACTTCTTCCCCTGCGTGTTCCCGGTCCTGTCGATGAAGGCGCTGAGCCTCGCGCGCGGCGGCGAGGGCGCGCACGGCAACCGCAGCCACGCGCTGGCCTATCTCGGCGGCGTGATGCTCAGCTTTGCCGTGCTGGCCGGGCTGCTGCTGGCGCTGCGCGCAACCGGCGCGGCGTTTGGCTGGGGCTTTCAGTTCCAATCGCCATGGTTCGTGCTGGTTATGGCGGCGCTGTTCTTCGCGCTGGGGCTGAGCCTTTCGGGCGTCTTCAATTTCGGCGGCGCGCTGATGGGCGTGGGCGACGCGCTCACGCGGCGCGGCGGCGCTTCCGGCTCATTCTTCACCGGTGTGCTGGCCAGCATCGCCGCCACCCCCTGCACGGCCCCGTTCATGGGCGCGGCGCTTGGCTATGCAGTCACGCAGCCGGCGCTTGAGGCGACAACCGTTATCATGGTGCTGGGGCTGGGCTTCGCCGCGCCGATGACGCTTCTGAGCCTGTCCGGCGCATTCGCCCGTCTGCTGCCAAAGCCAGGGCCGTGGATGGAAACGCTCAAGCAGGCGCTGGCCTTCCCGCTTTATGCCACGGTCGTCTGGCTGGTGTGGGTGCTGAGCCTGCAAGCCGGCGCGGACGGTGTCCTAGGCGCCGGGGCAGTGCTGATCGCGGTGGGCTTCGC
>CAYYSM010000323.1:242-3230 GCA_964474225.1 uncultured Hyphomicrobiaceae bacterium | reverse complement strand
TGTGACGAAAAAAAGGCCGAGGCAGGAAAATATCTTGACACATGCAAACACCACACAGCCACACTGCGTCGCCGCGGCAACAGATATGCTTTGGGGAGAAAGCCGCGGCGCTTTCATCGGGCGGCCATACGCCGCTGGCAGAGTGCGGCAGATCGATTAGTCTGGGCCGCGAGCGCCTTGTTGACTTTCACTTGAGACGATTGATGCAGAGAACTTTGTCCGAAAAAGAACAGGTCCTGACCAACGCGCGAATCGTGCTGCCCGCGGAGGTGATCGACGGCTCGGTCGTGATTCGCGGCGGCGTGGTCGCGGCGGTCGATAATTCGCCCAGCCGCCTGCCCGGCGCGGAGGACTGCGAAGGCGATCTGCTGCTGCCCGGCCTCGTCGAGTTGCACAGCGACAATCTGGAGCGCCACGTCATGCCGCGCCCCGGCACGCAATGGCCAGTGGATGCCGCGGTGCTCAACCACGACCGGGAGATGACCGCCTTCGGCGTCACAACGGTCTGCAACGCGCTGTGCGTCGGCGAGGTGCACGCCCAGGCGATGCGCGTCGCGCTGCTCGACGAAATGGCGAGCGGGCTGGACCGCCAGATGGATGCCGGCACGCTGAAAGCCGACCATTATCTGCACTGGCGCTGCGAATTGAGCTATGGCGGGCTGCTGGAGCTGCTTGAGCCGCTGCTGAACCATTCGCGGCTGCGCATCCTGTCGCTGATGGACCACACGCCGGGCCAGCGCCAGTTCACCGATGTGGCGCGCTACGCGGCCTACTATCAGGGCAAGTACAACATGTCGGACGCCGAGCTGGCCGCCTTCATCGCCGAGCGCAAGGCGGACCAGGAGCGCTACAGCGCGGACAACCGCGCGCAGGTGGTCCGCTGGGCGCACGACCGGAGGCTGGTGCTGGCGAGCCATGACGATGCGACGGTGGAGCATGTTCGCGAAGCCGAGGCAGACGGCGTTGCGGTTGCGGAGTTTCCGACGACGCTGGCGTCAGCGCGCGCGGCGCATGCCGCGGGACAGGCGGTGCTCATGGGCGGGCCGAATATCGTGCGCGGCGGCTCGCATTCCGGCAACGTCAACGCGCTGGAACTGGCGGAGGCGGGCACGCTCGACGTTCTCTCCGGCGATTACGTTCCGGCGGCGCTGGGCCACGCCATGCTGCTGCTGCCGCGCGTTTGCGAGCGGATCAGCCTGCCGGACGCGGTCGCGATGGCCACGCGCAACCCCGCGCGGGCGATCGGACTGGAGGATCGCGGCGAGATCGCCGCCGGGCAGCGCGCCGACCTGATCCGCGTGCATGACCGCGACGGAATGCCGGGCGTGCGCGCGGTCTGGTGCGCGGGAGAGCGGATTGCGTGATGGCGGGCGCGGAGGAGACCGGGCCGGGTGTTCTGGTGCTCGTCGCGGGGCCGTCGGGCGCAGGCAAGGACACGCTGATCGGCGCGGCCCGCGCGCATTTCCATAGTGACGCGCGCTTCACGTTCCCCCAGCGGGTGGTGACGCGGGCGAGCGATGTGACCGAGCAGGTTCGGCAGGTTTCGCCCGGCGACTTCGACGCCATTGAGCAGCGCGGCGGGTTCCTGCTTGCGTGGCGCGCGCATGGGCTGGCCTATGGCGTGCCGGTTGAGGCGCGCGATCATCTCACGGATGGGCGGGTCGTTGTCGTCAATGTCTCGCGGCGGATCATCAGCGCGGCGTTCAGCGTCTGGCCGCGCAGCCACGCCGTCTACGTCCACGTCGCGGAGGACATCTTGCAGGCGCGGCTGCAGCGCCGGGGCCGCGAGACCGCCGAGCAGATCGGCGCGCGCCTGTCCCGCGCCGCGCCAATCGCCGGGCCAGCGAGCGATTCGCCCGAGGGCGCGACCATTATCGACAACTCCGGCCAGCTAGCGAGCGCGACTCAGAGCTTCATCAATGTGCTGGAGACTCAGGCCGAGAGGGCGCAGCGCGCGATGAGCCGGAAGGGCGCGGCCTGATCCGCCTCGCCGAGCAGGCAGAGATTGCCAATATTAAGCGGTTCGCCTGTGAGCTCAGCCAGGCGTGGCGCGAGCGCAGTCTGCACCTCGTCAAGCTGCTCCGGTGCGAGCGGCCCGGCCAGCGTAATGTGAAAGATGAAATCGCTCAGCACATAGGGATAGCCGAAATCGCGAGCATGCTGGAGCTGCCGCGGCGAATGCTGCTCGGCCGGGTAGCGCGCCAGATCCGCTTCGGTCATGGGCGCGCGGAAGGCGTTGAAATGCGTCACCGCCTCGGCTGCCAGCCAGTCGAGCCGGGCCGTGCCGCCTTCCGGGATCAGCGCCAGATGCCGCGACAAGCGCGATAAGCGTAGCGGGCCCGCACGCCGCGCGGTGCGGCGGGCGCAGAACGCGCGAAGCTCATCGGCCAGCATCTCTCCGGTCACGCCCTCGGCGGGCCGGAACGGCGCAACGATCGTCCCGTGCAGCGTGTAGCGCCGCGGGCGGGCAATCGCTTCAGCGGCCACGTCCGCCGGCAATCCGAAGGTCGCCGGCGCGTCGACCTCGCCGCGCTCGGGGCAGATGCCGAACCAGTCCCGCCCGAACGCCGCCAGCGCGCTGTCCGCCGGGGGGAGCCAGAAGATGGCGTAGCGCTGGAAGCTTTCGCTCATGCCGCCCCTCCCAGCGCCTCGGCCAGCCGCTCAAGGAACACCCGCACCTCCTCCGGGTCGTCGAGCCGGTACTGCGCCGCCGTCTCCCGGTCGGTCTCGTTCACCAGAATGCCGATGCCGCTGCCCGCGATGGCGCGGAAGGCATCCTCGTCAGTCACATCGTCCCCGATATAGAGCACGCCCTCTAGCGGCACGCCGAGCCGCTCGGCCAGCAGCGCGACCGCGCGGCCCTTGTCCCAGTCGATGCGCGGCTGAAATTCCGACACCTTCTTGCCCTGCAGAACGCGCAAGTCCGGATGCTGCGCCTGCAGCGCCTCGACCAGGTTGCCGACCTTTGGCATATCCTCCGGCGCGGTC
>CAYYSM010000323.1:0-232 GCA_964474225.1 uncultured Hyphomicrobiaceae bacterium | reverse complement strand
GCGGAAATGGACGGCGGTTGAGAAGGGCTTGCGCTCGATCATCACGCCGTCGATGCCGCTGGCCGCATCCTCGGCCGTGTCCGCGGTGTCGGCGATCGCCGCGCGGTAGGCTTCGGCCGGGCCGTAGGATTGCGCCGGCTCGTCCGGGAACTTCATCTCGAAGCCGTGGCTTGCCGCATAGATCAGGTCGATATCGACCATCTGCCGCGCATCGCTGAGTTGCCGCCCGGTC
>CAYYSM010000322.1:0-3252 GCA_964474225.1 uncultured Hyphomicrobiaceae bacterium | reverse complement strand
CCGGCACGTCGCTCTGCGGAGGCGCGCTGCCTTTGGAGGACACCGTCGTGATCGGCGTCAGCAAGATGAACCAGATTCTGGACATAAATCTGGATGACCGCGTTGCCCGCGTGCAGACTGGCATCACCAATCTTGGCATAACCAATGCGGTCTCAGAGCTCGGCTTTTTCTATGCGCCCGACCCGTCCAGCCAGCTCGCCTGCACGCTCGCGGGCAATATCGCCATGAACTCGGGCGGTGCGCACTGCCTGAAATACGGCGTGACCACCAACAACATCCTCGGCATGACCGCCGTGCTGATGGACGGCGAAATCGTCGAGTTTGGCGGCGACTTCCTCGATCCGCACAGCTACGACTTTCTCGGCCTGATGACCGGCTCGGAAGGCCAGTTCGGCATCGTCACCGAGGCGACCGTGCGCATCCTGCCGAAAGCCGAGGGCGAGCGGCCCATGCTCATGGGCTTCAACTCTGCAGAGGACGCCGGCGGCTGCGTCGCCGCGATCATCGGCGCGGGCATCGTGCCGGTCGCGCTGGAGTACATGGACCGCCCGGCGATCAAGATCTGCGAGGAGTTCGCGCAAGCCGGCTATCCGCTTGATGTCGAGGCGCTTTTGATCGTCGAGGTCGAAGGCTCGGAAGACGAGATCGCCGATCTGTTCGCGCGCATCCGCGAGATTGCCGCCGACTTCAACCCCACCGAGATGCGCGAGGCGCAAAGCGCAGAAGAGGCTGCGGCGATCTGGCGCGGGCGCAAATCGGCCTTCGGCGCGATGGGACGCATCTCCGACTACATGTGCATGGACGGTGTGATCCCTCTGAGCACGCTGCCCAAGGCGCTCAGCGAGGTCAGCCGGATTTGCCAGCACTATGACCTGGGCGTGGCCAACATCTTCCACGCGGGTGACGGCAACCTGCACCCGCTCATCATGTTCAATGCCAACGACCCAGACGAGAAGGATCGCGCCGAGCGTTGCGGAGCGGACATCCTCGCGGCTTGCGTGGAGCTGGGCGGCTGCCTGACGGGCGAGCACGGCGTGGGCATAGAGAAACGGGACCTGATGACGACCCAGTACACGCGCACCGATCTGGAGCAGCAGATCCGGGTCAAGACGGTGTTCGATCCGGACTGGCGGCTGAACCGGGGCAAGGTCTTTCCGCTCGACATGCAGCCTAGCAGTAGCGCCCATGCTTGACGGCTTCCTGCCCGGCTCGGAAGACGAGCTTGCCGCCTTCATCGCCCAGTCGGCTGACGCGCAAACGCCTGTCGAGGTGTGCGGCAACGGCACCAAGCGCGCCATCGGCCGGCCGGTTCAGACCGCGGGCAAGATCGGGACGGGCAACCTGACCGGCGTCACGCTTTATGAGCCGTCCGAACTTGTCATTTCGGCACGCGCCGGCACGCCGCTTGCCGAGGTCGAGGCGCTTTTGGACGAGCACCACCAGATGCTCGCCTTCGAGCCCGCGGACATGACGCCGCTGACGGGCAGGACGGACACAGCCCAGCCGCCGACCATAGGAAGCGTGTTCGCCACCAATTCATCCGGCTCGCGCCGTGTGCTGCGCGGGGCCGCGCGCGACCATCTGCTCGGGATCCGGGCGGTGAATGGCCGTGGCGAGACGATCAAGTGGGGCGGGCGCGTTATGAAGAACGTCACCGGCGTCGACCTGGCGCGCGGGCTGGCCGGCTCCTGGGGCACGCTGGCGGTGATGACCGAAGTGACCATGAAGGTTCTGCCAAAGCCCGAGGATACGCGCACGCTGATGCTGTTCGGCCTGCCGGACGAAGCGGCAATTGCGCTGTGCTGCACGGCGATGGGCACACCCTGTGAGGTCTCCGCAGCGATGCACATCCCGGCGTCGATGGCGGCGCGGCTCAGCAACCAGGAGCTCGGCGGGCTGGGCCGCGCGATCACCGCGCTGCGGCTGGAAAACTTCCCCGAATCGACGCGTGCGCGCGCTGAAAAGCTGGAACAGCAGATCGGCACCTTCGGCGAGGTCTACACGCTGGGCAATGAGCCGTCGCTGGCGTTCTGGAGCGATATCCGCCAGTTGCGCTTTCTGACCGGCAGCCAGTTCCCGCTGTGGAGGATCACCACGGCTCCGAGCCGGGCCGTGGGCATGGTCAACGCGATCCGCGCGCAGCTCGATTGTCAGGCGGCCTATGACTGGTCCGGCGGGCTGGTCTGGCTGGAGCTGGCGCCCTCGCGCGACGCGGATGCCACCGATCTGCGCCGCATCATTGCGGATTTCGATGCGCATGCCACGCTGATCCGCGCGCCGCTGGCGATGCGTTCAGCCGTGGAAGTGTTCCACCCGCTGCCGGCGACGAACATGAAGCTGTCGCAAAAGCTGAAGGCCGCGTTCGATCCCGCCGGCATTTTGAACCCCGGCCGCATGTACCCCGAGGTCTGAGGACGACATGGAAACCGAATTCAAGCCCGAACAGCTCGTCGATCCGAACATCCGCGAGGCCAACCAGATTTTACGCAGCTGCGTGCATTGCGGGCTGTGCACGGCCACCTGCCCGACCTACGTTCTGCTAGGCGATGAGCGGGACAGCCCGCGCGGGCGCATCTACCTTATGAAAAAGATGTTCGAGGGCGGGCACGACGCGACGCCCGAAGTGCGCACGCATATCGACCGCTGCCTGTCCTGCCTGTCCTGCATGACCACATGCCCGAGCGGCGTCGACTACATGCATCTGGTGGACATGGCCCGCGTCCATATCGAGAAGACATCGCGCCGTCCGCTCAAGGACCGGCTGATGCGCAAGCTGCTGGCTGCCGTTGTGCCCTACCCGGCGCGGTTCCGCTGGTCAGTGCGCGGCGCGCGCCTCGCAAAGCCTTTCAAGGGGTTGATCAGCACGCTCGGGCTGAAGGAGCTTCGTGCGATGCTCGATCTCGCGCCCGGCCGGTTGCCGGCACGGCGCGGCCCCGCTTACGGCACGATCCGGCCCGAAGGCCCGCGCCGCGGCCGGGTGATCCTCCTGCGTGGGTGCGCGCAGACCGTGCTGCGCCCGCAGATCAACGACGCCGCGATCCGCCTTTTGACCCGCAACGGCATCGAGGTGGTGATGCCGAAGGCGGAAGGCTGCTGCGGCGCTCTCGTGCACCACATGGGGCGCGAAGCCGACGGCATGGCGCAGGCGCGCCAGAACATCGAGGCATGGGAAAGCGTTATGGCCAGCGGGCCGGTCGACGCGATCGTGATCGTACCCGAGGAGCCGGAGTTTATCGAACTGAACTTCGACAT
>CAYYSM010000321.1:0-3255 GCA_964474225.1 uncultured Hyphomicrobiaceae bacterium | reverse complement strand
GTCTCGCCCTCATAGTCATAGCTGATCGCGTCGGGGCCGGGCGTAACCTTCATTCCGCAGACCGGGTCGGTGACCTGCTCGGCTGTTTGGCCGTCATGTTCGTGGCAGCACGCGCCGTGCGCGTCGGTGCGCTGCGTTTCCTGCATTTCGGGTTCCCATGTTCGCGTCATTTTTTCTGTCGCGCGATTCATCCGAAAATCGGTGCCCATCCCGGATCGGGTCCGGGACATGCTTTTCGGGTCGCGCTTTGTTTCACGCGCGACTTGTCCGAAAACCGGTTCCCACTTTTCGGGTCGCGCGTTAGCGATACGACTTGAAAACGTCGGTCCGGCCGTCGGCGTCGAAGGAGAGCACGTCATATGGCTCGGTGCGGTCGCCGACCTCCATGCCCGGCGAGCCAATCGGCATTCCCGGCACGGACAGACCCTTCACATCGGGTCGCTCGCTCAGCAGGCGCTTGATGTCGTCGGCGGGCACATGCCCCTCGACCACGTAGCCGCCGACGGTCGCGGTGTGGCACGAGTCGAGGCTCTTCGGAATGCCCGCGAGACGCTTGACGCCCCACATCTTGCGCGTCTCGGTGACCGTCACCTCGAAGCCCTCGGCGCGCAGGTGGTCGGCCCATTTCGCGCAGCAGCCGCATTGCGGATGCCTGACCATCTCCACGACCGGCAGGCTTTGCGCGCGTGCGCCGTCCTCGCTCGCCTTTGCAGGCGTCAGCGGCATCAGCGCCGCAACGAGAAGAACCATCGCCGCAGTCAGAAGTTTCATCGCTCGCTCCCGGATGTTTATGGCTTTCGGCACAACGTGGCACTTCCAGCAACTGGAAGGTCAAGCGGCCGCATGCGTTAACCATCCCTACTGCGCGTCCGGGGCATTTGATTAAAATATGGTTAATCTCACATCGAAGATGCGAAGGGGCCGTCAATGGCGTGGACGCCGCAGGAGGAGGACGACCAGCACGGCGCGGCGCTGTTCCGCGCGCTGCAAGCCGAGCCCGTGCAGGCGGCGCTTGACGAGATCGAGGCGGATACCGGCCTGCCGCGCGAGCGGGTCATTGCCGAGGCGGTTGTTTTCGCCGGGCGCGAGCGCCGGGCGTTCCTGGCGCATTTGCGCGGGCGGCCGACGGGCGCGCGTTCGGCCGAGCCGGAGCGGAGCGGGCGGCGCTTTCTGGGCGAGAACGCGGTTCAGATACTGGTGGCGGGCATGTTCCTGTTGGGCGCGGCGCTGGCGGCGATCCAGATGTTGCTGAGGTGAGGACAGAGTAGATTATGCGTGTGCTCATCTTCGTCGTCGCCCTCGGCGCCCTCTGGGACGGCTATACGAGTTTTTACGGCATCGCCGAATTTTACGACCTCGTGCTGGGCGAGAGCGACCCGATGCGCTTCGTCTTTGCCGCCATCGCCGCGATCACCATCGTCGGCTTCATGGTCGCCACGCGCCTGATCTGGAGCGGGGCGGAGGCGAATAACGCGATCTCAATGCTGCTGAAGTCCGCTTGGGTCGTCTGCTTCGCGATCGACCTCTACACCTCGTTCATTGGCACGCGCGACTTCGTCTTCGACGGCATGGCTGGCGGGACGGCGAACGTCATCGGCCTGCTCATCATGAGCTTTCTGGTGACGTCGTCTTCGGTGCTGCTGTCGCAGCTCATCACCGGCAAGGGCATCCGCAAGCGGTATCTGTATTGAAGCGGTTTCCGAGCAGGTTGTAGACCGTCATCCCGGATGCGGTGCAGCGCGAAGCGGTGCCGCGCTGATCCGGGATCGCCTTCGGTTCGCGAGGTCCCGTGTCTGCGCCGCGTCACGGTGTGCCGCGCAGCGCACGGGACGACAGACGGCTGAAGCATTAGGGGACGAGCCAGCGGCCCTGCCAGTCGCCATCCTGCCAGACGAATTCCGCGCGGCGGTGGCCCTGATGCGCGAGATAAAGCCATTCAATGCGCGTGACCAGCGCAGAAATGACCGCGAAATGGTCCCAGCCCTCGTTGCTCTCATCCGCTGAGAAGGGCACTGCGCGCGGGTCGCTCACCGCTTCGCCGGGCTGCTGCATCACTTGATAGCAGATGCGGCTGAAATCCCGCGTGGCGGCCCAAGCCTCCCGCGCCAGATCATCGCCGATATGCACGCTCAGCTGACAGTCGAGCCGGAGCTGGATTTTCTGCTTCGGATCATAGACATGCACCGCGCCGGCCTGGTTGGCTTCGATCTCCGCGACCTTGTGCGAGCGCTGGTCGGTGTGGAAGCGCAGCCGCCTCGTCTCGCGGTCGCAGCCGCGCAGAACGACCGTGCGCAGTTGCGGCATGCCATCGCGCATAGTGGCAAGCACGGGCGTATGCGCCGGTGCCTTGCGGTCTTTCGCGCCGCGCCCCAGAAGCGACCAGGCCGCGCGCAGCGTCAGGTCGAGGTCGTTATAGAAATCGGGCAACTCCGGTTCGCTCATCATGCGCCCCGTTGTCATGCATGTTCAACGTCTTGCCAGCGCGTTATAGCCAGTCCTGAAGGATCGGGATCAGCGGCAAATCCGCCGGGGGCATCTCGTAGTCGCGCAGCCGCGCCGCGCGCACCCATTTCAGCGCCTGGAATTCCAGCGGTTCCGGCTCGCCGTCCCAGGTGCGCGAGATGTAGAGCGGCATCAGCAGGTGGAAGTCCTCATAGGTGTGGCTGGCGAAAGTGAGCGGCGCGAGGCAGCGGTTGGGCATGTCGATGCCAAGCTCTTCTTTCAACTCGCGGATCAGCGCGGCTTCCGGTGTCTCGCCCGGCTCAACCTTGCCGCCGGGAAACTCCCACAGCCCGGCCATGTTGCGGCCCTCCGGCCGCTGGGCGAGCAGCACGCGATTGTCCGGGTCGATCAGCGCGCAGGCGACGACGAGCTTGATGGGCTTGGCCGGGGCGTTGGTCATGGCGTCGCCCGCTCAGCTCCGGTAGTCGGCGTTGATGTCGATGTAGCCGTGGGTGAGGTCGGTGGTCCACACGGTCGCCGCGCCCGGCCCGCTCAAGCCCGCATAGACACGGATCAGCAGTTCGTCGCGCTTCATGTAGTCCGCCGCTTCCGGTTCCCGGTAGTCGGGGTGAACCTCGCCGCCTGCCGCGACCGGAATTTCGCCGAACCAGATCGCCAGTTCGTCAGGATCGATCGCGACGCCAGCCTTGCCGATCGCCATGACGATCCGGCCCCAGTTCGGGTCCTCGCCGGCCAGCGCGGTTTTCACCAGCGGCGAGTTGGCGATGGAAAAGGCGATGGCCTGAGCGTCTT